>JANMCB010000324.1:0-4209 GCA_031360805.1 Rhodoferax sp. | reverse complement strand
CCCCTCCCTGCACACTTCCACCCTCCAGAGCCTGCCCCTGCTCGCGCGCGGCAAAGTCCGCGACAACTATGCCGTGGGCAGTGACCGCATCCTGATGGTCGCCAGCGACCGTCTGAGCGCCTTTGACGTGATCATGGGCGAGCCGATTCCGGGCAAGGGCGTTTTGTTGACCCAAATGGCCCTGTTCTGGTTCGACAAACTCGGCCCCAAGGGGATGAACATTTGCCCGATTCACCTCACCGGCGACGCGCCAGAGAGCGTCGTGACTGCGGCTGAGGTGCCGCAGGTCACAGGCCGTTCGATGCTGGTCAAACGCCTCAAACCACTGCCGGTTGAGGCGGTGGTGCGGGGCTACTTGGCAGGCAGTGGCTGGAAGGAATATCAGGACAACAGCGCGGTGTGCGGCGTCAAGCTGCCCGCGGGCTTGAAGAACGCCTCCAAACTGCCGCAACCCATCTACACGCCAGCCGCCAAAGCGGCAGTGGGCGAGCACGACGAAAACATCACGTTTGAGAAAACCGTGGAGATGATTGGCCTGGATTTGGCCACGCGAGTGCGAGACATCAGCATTCGGCTTTACCAGGCGGCTTGTGACATTGCAGCGCCCAAGGGCTTGATCATTGCCGACACGAAGTTTGAATTTGGCCTGGACATGAGTCACGGTGGCGAAGGCACTTTGACGCTGATGGACGAGGTGCTCACGCCCGATTCTTCCCGCTACTGGCCGGCCGAGAGCTACCAGGCGAGTTTTGACAACGGGGAAAATCCGCCGAGTTTTGACAAGCAGTTTGTGCGCGACTGGCTGGAGCAAGTGCGCATCGATGGCAAACCCTGGCGCAAATCTCCACCGGCGCCGCGCGTGCCCAATGAAATCATTGCGAGAACCGCCGCCAAATACCAGGAAGCGATGGCCCGATTGACGGGTTCGGCCTAGGACGGGCCGGCGCAACCACGAATGGAACTCGGATAATTTCTAGCCATGCTGGAAGCGCTGTTTGAGCTGTTGTTCGAGGTTTTTGGTGAGTTTGCCCTGCAACTGGTGTTCGAGTTTTTTGGTGAAACCTTCAAAACCGGCTGGCAGAAATTGCGGGGGCGGGACAAGGCCAGTTCGCCAGCGCGGGAAACGCTATGGGCCTTGGGCACAGGTGCCGTATGCGGGGTGCTGACCGTGCTGCTTTTTCCCGTTTTGGCAATCCGCCTGCCGTGGCTGCAAATTTTCAATCTGCTGCTGGCGCCGCTGGCGGCCGGTCTGTTGGTGGAGCGGGTGCGCGCATGGCGCGAATCACGCCACAGTTTCAGTCGCCCTGTGTTCGCCTACGCGGCGTTATTTGGGTTGACGTTTGCGCTGACCCGCTGGCTGTTTGGCCATTGAGTGCATGGCCCAAAGCTTCTGCTCAGATCAGCTCAACACCACGCTGCTCAAGCGCCTGCGGTAAGTCGCCACGGTCGGATCTGCGGGTGGAATCTGCCCATCAGCCACTTTCACTTTAGGCGGCTCGATGATGTCCAGGATGGCGATGAAGGTTTTGCGCGCCAGGTCGTCGCCCCAGGTTTTGTCGCGCATCAGGATCTCCAGCAGTTCGTCCATGGCGGCAGTCCAGCTCTTTGCGGCCATCAGGCTTTGCGCCTTGCCAAAACGGGCATCGAAGTCGCGTTTGTTCAGGGCAATTTTTGAGTCAAAGCTTTCGGCACCGGCTGTCAGGTCAACGCGGTCAACGGCAAAATCAATCGCGTTCATCCAGCGCTGCAGGGAATCAAACCTGCGCACGAGCCCGGTTTTGGCAATGACTGGGGCAAATGCCACTTTGGCGCCATCGGTGTCGCCCTCCAGCAGCAAAAGCTTGATGTAGTCAAAACGCGCATCGTCGTTGTCGGGCGTCTTCAAGACCGCCTGGTGCAGCGCTTCGCGAACGGCGTCCGGGTCGTCGGCCGCTGGCGCATTGGTCACTTCGACGCCGGTCACCTCAGCTTCGAGTATTTCTTCCGCTGGCACATGTTTGTCCAGAAACGCCTTGATTTGCCCCTCAGGCAATGCGCCCGTAAAGCCATCGACCGGCTTGCCATTGACCAGCAACACGCAGGTCGGGATGCTGCGGATGCCAAAGGCCTGGCTCAGTTCCTGCTCTTGGTCAGAATCAATCTTGACCAGCTTGAATCGGCCGCCGTATTCGGCCTCCACCTTTTCCAAGAGCGGCCCGATCACCTTGCAGGGGCCGCACCAGGGCGCCCAAAAATCGACCAACACAGGAGTTTGGGAGGAGGCTTCGATGACTTCGACATCAAAGTTTTCGACGGTAACGTTGATCATTTTGGCGGCTTAAGGTGAAAAAGTAAAATTCGGGGATGAAAACTCAAATCGGTATTGTCATGGGCTCCCGGTCAGACTGGGACACCATGCAACACGCAGTGCAGATTCTCCAACACTTCGGAATCGCCCACGAAGCCCGCGTGGTCTCCGCCCACCGAATGCCGGACGACATGTTTGCTTATGCCGAAGGCGCAGCGGGCCGTGGCTTGAAAGCCATCATTGCGGGAGCCGGTGGCGCGGCCCATTTGCCAGGCATGCTGGCTGCCAAAACCACGGTGCCGGTGCTGGGGGTTCCGGTGGCCAGTAAACACCTAAAAGGCCTGGATTCACTTTACAGCATCGTGCAAATGCCCAAAGGCATTCCGGTGGCCACGTTTGCGATTGGCGACACCGGCGCGGCCAACGCCGCATTGTTTGCGGTGGCCATGCTGGCCAACGAAAATGCTGATTTGCGCGCCCGGCTTGACGCCTATCGCACCGAACAGACGCAGGCTGCGCGTGACATGACCGTGCCGCCCGCGCTGTAAGCATGGCGACGCGATCGCAAATGCATAGCCCCAAGCGGATGCCGCTGTTGCCCGGCACCGCGCCGGATGGGCAGCCCGTGACGCTGGGCGTGATGGGTGGTGGCCAGTTGGGCCGCATGTTCATCCATGCCGCACAGGCCATGGGGTACGCCACTGCGGTGCTTGACCCGGATGCCAACAGCCCTGCCGGTTTGGTGAGCCACTTCCATGTGCAAACCGCGTACCTGGACGATGCCGGTTTGGCTGAACTGGCCAAACGCTGCGCCGCCATCACCACCGAATTTGAAAACGTGCCGGCAGAGGCGTTGCAGCAATTGGCACTTCAACGCCAGGTTGCGCCCGCAGCGCAAGCCGTGCGCATCGCTCAGGATCGCGCGGCAGAAAAGGCCCATTTTGTGCGCTGTGGTGTGCCGTGTGCGCCTTATGCCGTGATCGAGACGGCTAAGCAACTGCAGGCTGTTGAAAGCGAGTTGTTGCCAGGCATTCTGAAAACCGCTCGCATGGGCTATGACGGCAAAGGCCAGGCGCGCGTCAAGAACCGTGCAGAGCTGGCGCGCGCCTGGGATCAACTGCAACAGTTGCCCTGTGTGCTGGAGAAGCTGCTGCCGCTGAAGGCGGAGTGTTCGGTGATCATCGCGCGCGGCTGGGACGGCGTGTGCGTCAACCTGCCGGTGCAATTGAACACGCACCGCGACGGGATATTGGCCGTGACCGAGGTGTACAAAGGCAACCTGCCGCCGACACTTGCCAAACAGGCAGTTGCCGCTGCCGAAGCCATCGCCGCTGAGTTGCAGTATGTCGGCGTGCTGTGTGTGGAATTTTTTGTAGTCGCTGACAGCGCCGCCAAACCTTCACGCAACAACAAGGAAAAATTGCGCCTGGTCGTCAACGAAATTGCACCGCGCCCGCACAACAGTGGCCACTACAGCATGAACGCCTGCGACGTGTCGCAGTTTGAACTGCAAGTGCGCACCCTGGCGGGCCTGCCGCTGACCCAGCCGCGCCAGCACAGCCCGGCCATCATGCTCAATCTGCTGGGCGATTTGTGGCACAACACAGTGTCGCCGCCCTGGAACAAGGTCCTGGCGCTGCCAGGTACGCACCTGCACCTTTACGGTAAGGCCAAAGCCAGCCAAGGGCGCAAGATGGGCCACTTGAACATCACCGGCGAGACGATTGCCCAGGTGCAGGCCACTGCGAGACAGGCCGCTCAAATTTTGGGCATCGCGCCTTTGCCACATTGGGCGGGCGCTGCGGCCAAGAAGGCGCAACCCAAGGCACGCGCGTGATCGTGGATGGAGCCGCTTCGGCGTCAATCGCTGCGGCTGCCAGCGTTCTGCGCTGCGGCGGTCTGGTTGGGCTGCCCACCGAAAC
>JANMCB010000292.1:0-7845 GCA_031360805.1 Rhodoferax sp. | reverse complement strand
GTTGCCAGAAGGCAAAGAGATGGTCATGCCAGGCGACAACGTGTCGATCACCGTCAAGCTGATCAACCCGATTGCCATGGAAGAAGGCCTGCGCTTTGCCATCCGCGAAGGTGGCAAGACGGTCGGTGCCGGTGTGGTTGCCAAGATCATTGCTTAAGCCATCTAACCTCTAAGGAAACATCATGGCAACCAAGCAAAAAATCCGCATCCGCCTGAAGGCATTCGATTACAAGCTGATCGACCAGTCAGCCGCTGAAATCGTTGACACTGCCAAGCGCACCGGCGCGATTGTCAAAGGCCCCGTGCCATTGCCAACCCGCATGAAGCGTTTCGACATTCTGCGTTCACCGCACGTCAACAAGACGTCGCGCGACCAGTTTGAAATCCGCACGCACCAGCGTCTGATGGACATCGTTGACCCAACCGACAAAACGGTTGATGCCTTGATGAAGCTCGACCTGCCGGCCGGTGTGGACGTTGAGATCAAGCTCCAGTAGCAGCTTCTTCTGACATCCAGGAAGCGGACTGCGCGAAAGCGCAGGCCGCTTTTTTTATCGGTACGTCAGGTGCGCGTCATGCTCAAGGCTGGCTCGTCTTCCAGCATGATGCGCTCTGCCCAGACGCGCAATTTCCCGGTATCAGAGCGCAGCACTTCCTGTTTCACCGCCAATATCTGGGCCGGGTGCATTGAGAAGCTGCGCAGGCCCAAACCTAGCAGCAAGCGTGTCAACGTTGTGTCGCCCGCCATTTCGCCACAGACGCTGACACCCTTGCCCTGCGCATTGCATTCCTTGATGGTCTCGGACACCAGACGCAGCACGGCCGGGTGAAGCGGGTCGTACAGGTGTGCAACCGATTCGTCGGCCCGGTCGATTGCCAGTGTGTACTGGATCAGGTCGTTTGTGCCAATGGACAGAAAGTCGAAGTACTTCAAAAAGAGCTTGAGCGTGAGCGCCGCCGCAGGCACTTCAATCATCGCGCCAAGCTGCACCGCGCCGTAGGCCACGCCACGGTTGTCCAGTTCAGCACGGGCATGGTCCAGCAAGGACAGGGTTTGGCGAATCTCACTGCCGTGCGCCAGCATGGGGATCAGCAGATTGACGCGGCCATGCATGGCAGAGCGCAAAATCGCCCGAAGCTGGGTCAAAAACATCGCCGGGTCAGCCAGACTCCAGCGGATGGCGCGCAGACCCAGTGCCGGGTTCAGGTGTGCGTCGTCGCGCAGGGTTTTGTCGCTGGCTTTGTCCAGTGGTTTGTCTGCGCCAATGTCGACGGTTCGTATCGTGACCGGCAGGCCCTGCATGCCTTCAATGGCACGCTTATACGCCTGGTACTGCTCTTCTTCATCGGGAAGACGGCCCAAGCGACCCATAAACAGGAACTCACTCCGAAACAGCCCCACGCCGACGGCCCCTGCTTTGACAGCACCCGGCGCATCCTCCGGCATTTCGATGTTGGCCAGCAGCTCGACTTTTTGACCGTCCATGGTGATCGCCGGCGTATGCAGCAACCGGCTAAGACGGCCGCGCTCCAGTTCCAGCTGCCGCTGTTTGAAGCCGTACTCCGCCAAAATGATCGGTGAAGGGTCAACGATCACCACGCCGGCATCGCCGTCTATGATGACCCAGTCGTCCTGGCGCACGATCTGGCTTGAAAGGCGGGCGCCCACGACCGCTGGAATATCCATGCTGCGGGCCACGATGGCCGTGTGCGAAGTCTTTCCGCCCACATCCGTGATGAAGCCGGCGAACACGCTTTGTTTGAATTGCAGCATGTCAGCAGGTGATAGGTCATGCGCGATGAGCACCAGCGGCACATCGACCGTGTCGTCCAGCAACAGGTCTTGCTGCGATGGCTTGCGCCCCGCGCGCTGGGTTCTGGGCGCGGCAATCGGCGACAGCACGCCTTTCATGGCCCGCAAAACCCGCTCGGTGATCTGCTCCAGATCCGCCTTGCGTTCTCGCAAGTATTCATCCTCCATGTCATCGAACTGGCGCGCAATCACCTCAAACTGGGATGTCAGCGCCCACTCCGCGTTGTAGAGGCGATCTGTGATCCAGTGTTTGATGCCGGCCACCAGATCATCGTCTTGCAGCAACAGAAGGTGCACGTCCAGCAACGCAGCCAGTTCGTGGGGCGCCTCTTTGGGGCCCATCAGCCCGATGGTCTTTTGCAGGCGGTGAATCTCATCCACCACTGCATTGCGTCCGACCCGAACCCGGTCAATCTCGGCGTCAACCTGGCCCGCCTCAATGAAGTAATGGGCCACATCGACCCGGCTGGAGGCTACCAACACGGCCCGTCCGATGGCAATGCCGCGCGCCACCGCCAGTCCGTGAATCGAAAACGTCACTCACCTTCCCCAAACTTGTCGTTGATCAGGGCCAAAAGAGCGTCCATCGATTCCTGTTCGCGCTCGCCATTGGTTTCGACTTCAATCGTCGAGCCGATACCAGCGGCCAGCATCATCACGCCCATGATGCTCTTCGCATTGACGCGACGCTCGCCTTTGGCAAGCCAGACTTCGCAGGGAAAGCTGCCGGCCAGCTTGGTCAATTTGGCCGAAGCCCGAGCGTGCAAACCGAGCTTATTGCTGACTTTGATGGATGTCTTGATCATTTTTCTTCTTCACCTGATTTTGCGGAGCGGTCACTGCAACCTGCATCACGCCCTGTGCGCCGCCGGCCAATACCCGCGCCACCAATGCATCAAGCGGCTCGCCACGGTATGTCACGGCGCGCACCAGCATGGGTAAATTGACGCCGGCTACCAGTCGGGTCTTCACGCCATCCACCAGTTTTTGCGCGACATTGCAGGGCGTGGCTCCAAACATGTCGGTCAGCACGAGGGTCTGGGCGTGGCCAAGCTGCTGCAGGGCGGTTTGCGCGGCATGCAGCGATTCCTCGGGCGAAGCGCCAGGCTGCACATCCACCGACTGAATGCTTTGTTCCGCTTCCGGAAAAACATGAAGTGCACATTGGCGCAGGGCGCTGGCCAAAGGCGTGTGGGCAATGATGAGAATGGCTTTATTCATGTTGCGCGGTGTCACCATTATGGCTTTTTGCCGTCATGAAGTGCAGGTAGGAGGCGACACAACAGATCAGGAAAACACTGTGTGCCGCCTGAAAAGCCGCAATGTCAGCCAAACCCAGCGCGCGAAAACCGTCAATCAGCAACCCGATGCCCCATTGAATGACAAACACGCCGGAGAAGATGACCAGATTGAAGGCCGACAGCGCCCGCCCCGCCAACGCGGGGGGAAAGGCCAGCCCCACCGCCGGCTGCGACAGGGAGATAAACGAGCAGCTCATGCAATAAAGTGCCAGCACCGCAGCGGTCCAGCCAGCCAGTTGGTCGGCCGCCACAATCAAAATCGCCAGAAACGCAAAACTCAACGGCATGCCACGCGCCATCAAGTGTTCGGCATTGAGGCCGCGGCGCACCAGCCAGGGGTTGACCAGCCCCCAAACCCAAAAACTGACCAGCATGCCGACGTTGATCCAGAAAAATCCGGTTGCCGCCTGATGGGCGCTGTAGCCGGCAACGCGTGTCATCCAGGGCACAACCCAGAGGGTTTGCATGGCCAACAGCCCGCCATAGGTGAAAAAGCCGATGGGTGCCATTTTGCGGAAATAAGGATGTCGCCAAACCGCCTTGTAGCTGGGAACGGGCAGTTTCGGTTGATCGGGTGCGGCCACGCTTGCCCCCCACTGCGGTACCAGCCAGGCGATTAGCGCCATCGCCAGCAGCACCATCGCCGCCAACCCGACAAACAGCGCCCGCCAGCCCACCAGCGGAAGCAGCCAATGCACTGGCAGCGTTGACGCCACCATGCCCAGGGAGCCCGTCATCAGCATCCAGGAGTTGGCGCGAAGCAGCGTGGCGGAATCAAACCAGCGCCGGTAGCCCGTCAGCGGCGCCATCAGGCAGGCACTCACGCCGACGCCGCACATCACCCGCGCCAGCAGCAGGCCGGTAAAGCCTGTGGCCAGTGAGAACGCCAGGCAGCCGGCGACGGCGACCGTCAAAAAACACAGAATGACGCGTTTGGGGCCGTGCCGGTCCAGCAAAGTCCCCAGCGGAAGCTGCGTGGCGGCAAATCCCAGAAAGTAGCCACCGGCGAGCAACCCCAAGTCACGGGCGCTGAGGGCGAATTCCTGCGTGAGTGTGGGCGACAGTGTGGCGGTAATGGCCCGAATCAGCGCCGAGAAGAAATAGGCGAATGCAAATGCCAAAAACACCACAATGGCCGCACGCCGCGACATCACGGTCATTGGAATCCAAGCCCCGAAAAGAACGTGTCGGACATCTCAGCCGTGACCTTGGGCGCATAAATCGCAGCATGAAAGACGCGGTTTGCCCTCACAAACCAGACGCCATTCAGGGTGACCACGCTGCCGTCGACCTGTTTGCCGACCGCCTTGACCGGGGTGACCAGGGTGCGGCCATCAGGTGCAGCCGCCTGCTGGATGCCAATCGGTGATTCAGCGACTGCGTCGGCCGCCATGTTGGCCAACGTTGCCTTGCGCCACTCAGCCAAACCTTGTTGAGCCGCGCGGCCTTCTGCAAACTCGGCATGCGAAACAGCGAAGCTTGCGCCGCCCGCGTCACAGGCAGTCAGGTGCATGTCGATGGTTTTACCAGCCACGGCAACAGATCGGGTGAGCCGATCTGGGCGGCACGGGAAAAGGACAATCAAACCGGTGTCGTCGATACGGGTTTCGCGCCAGTTCAAGGTCGGGCTGCAGGCACTTAACGAGACAGCGAGAAACACAAATTTCAGTGATCTGGATGCAATGGAAGACACTATATAATAAATAGCAAACTATTTATATGATACGAGGGCTAGAGGCATATCTCGTCATTTATTTGGCGATTTTGAGGCGTTTGAGCACTGAAAATTAACCTGTGAGTTAATTTTTACGCGCAAACGAGTCAAAACTCCCACCGCGCTGTCCTCATTTCAATACGCCAAACACCTTCTTCAGAATTGCACTACCCGTGCCGACCGGGTCCTGGCGGATCTTTTTCTCTTCCTCGCCGATCATGTAGTAAAGGCCGTCCAGCGATTTTCCTGTGACGTACTGCTGGATATTGGCGTCATCCTTGTTCATGAGGCCCATGCCCGCCGCTTTGCCCGCAATATCGTTGTACTGGTTGGCCAGGCCCACTTTCTCGGTGGCCCGTGTGACGACCGGCAAAAACTTCAGACCCAGCGGCGCACGGGTCTTTTCGGCGAAAAAGCCAGTGACTGACGTGTCGCCGCCGCCGAGGATCTTCTTGGCGTCGTCAACACTCATGCTTTTCACGGCATTGACCAGCAAATCGCGCGCCTGCGGCACCGCCGTTTCAGCGGCCCGGTTCATGGAGGTGACCAGTTCATCAATGCGCCCACCTTGGCCCAAGGTGCGCAGCAGATTGGCCGCAGTTTCCAGAAATCCGGGCAGGGGAATACGAACTTTATCGTTCAGAAGGAATCCATCTGTTTTGCCCAGCAGGCCCACGGCCGCCAGTGCGCCCTTTTCCAAAGCCAGTTTCAAACCCTTTGAAGCTTCGGCATTGGTCAGGTCACCCAGCGTCAGCGCCAGGGCGTGGCGATGGGTCAAACTGACCAGGCCTGCCAGCGCGGGGATGGAAACCGAATTAAACTGTCTACGATCCATGGGAAAACCTCTTTGATGAAACGAATTCTTTACGCTGCCGTGATGGCGACGGTGTTGGCCATCGGAGCAGGCGTGTATTTGAACACGGGCGTCTCCAAAGCGCCGGCGTCAACCTTTGTCCTGTTGGATGGTTCCCGCAAGACCGAGGACAACTTCAAGGGCCGTGTGACGCTGGTTAATTTTTGGGCTACCAGTTGCGTGACCTGCGTGGCCGAAATGCCAAAGATCATCGCCACTTACGACAAATACCATCCAAGAGGGTTTGACACGATTGCCGTGGCCATGAGCTACGACCCGCCCAGCTATGTCGTCAATTATGCGCAAACCCGAAAGTTGCCGTTTGATGTGGCGATTGACAACACGGGCAGCGTGGCAAAAGCCTGGGGCGAAGTCAAGCTGACGCCGACGACTTATTTGGTGAACAAGCGCGGAGAAATCGTCAAGCGCTTTGTTGGCGAACCTGACTTTGCCGAACTGCACCGGCTGATTGAAGGGCTGTTGGCGCAGGTCTGACAAACTGCGGAAGGTAATCGCCAGATGGCCAAAACCAGGCAAATAACAAGCAAAAAGGCCGATTTCAATAAGAAATCGGCCTTTTTGACAGCTTGCCCGCGACCGAACTTTGGCCGCGCCAATTTTCAAGCCATTTATTCCTTGCGGAAAGCGTCGTGGCAGGCCTTGCAGGATCCCCCGGTTGCTCCGACGGCTGCTTTGATGGCGTCCAGATTGCCCGTGCGTGCAGCAGCGGCCAGTTTGACCATCTCACCCTGCATTTTCTCGCTGGCGTCCTTGAATTTCGCATTGTCGGTCCAGATCTCAGGCTTGGCGCGCGTGGTCGCTCCCTTGTCGGTGCCTTCGCCAAACGCAGCCCACGGCAGTTTTGACATGGACTCAGCAATGCCTGCATTGTCAGCAGCCACTTTGGCGTCAAACGGAATGCGCCCGTTGGCCATTGCCGCGACTCGCCCAAAATGCGTTCCCATCACGGTCAAGGCAGACTGACGGTACTTGATGGCGTCTTCAGGCTTCGCAAACTGCGCCGAAGCGGGTCCTGCCAGCGTCGCCGCAGTAGCGGCAAGAACAAATGAGGCAATGGCTTTCATGGGTTTCCTTTCAAGGGTTGAGGGTGCACACGTCAAATAGAGAACACTTGATTCAAACATGTTCTATGATTTTCACCGACTTCGGGAAACTACCAAGCCTGTACGCACAAATCGAGCCTTTGGTCTGAACCCAAACACCGTTTGGCAGTGGCGATAAACTTCAGCATCACTGAGTTTTAGGCGCCCATGAAATACAAGACCCGAGTTTGGGACCTTCCAACCCGCATTTTTCATTGGGCTTTGCTGGCCTGTGTGATCAGCATGGTCGTCACTGCGACTCTGGGGGGCAATGCCATGACCTGGCACTTTCGGGGTGGCTACGCCATTTTGACCCTGTTGCTGTTTCGGCTGGTTTGGGGCGTGGTGGGTGGTCGCTGGTCGCGCTTTTCCTCTTTCATCTATGCCCCGTCTACCGTCATTGGCTACCTCAAGGGATTCGGCAAGCCCGAGCATTCCGTGGGGCACAACCCGCTGGGTGCCGGTTCAGTCTTTGCGTTGATATTTTTCCTGCTGGCTCAGGTGGGAACCGGGCTGTTCAGCGACGATGAAATCGCAAGCTCGGGCCCGCTATCGAAATTTGTCGCCAATGCCACGGTCAGTGCAGCCACCTCGTACCACAAGAACATTGGCAAATACGTTCTGATCCTGCTGGTTGTGCTGCACATCGCAGCGGTGCTGTTCTACTATTACAAGAAAAAGGAGAACCTGATCGCACCCATGATTCATGGCGACAAGCAATTGGACAGCGAAGTGGGAAGCTCTCGCGACGACACCCGAAGCCGTGTAACGGCCGCCATTGTTTTCGCCCTTTGCGTTGCGGCAGTTGCCAGTTTGGTCAAAATGGCGGGTTAGCGACTGGTTAGCGCCGGGGAAGCCGGCCTTCTGCCGCTGGTGCGGTCCTCCCTGAAGCCCGGTGCAGCGCCAACTGGCGCTGCTGGTCGGGCGAACTACGTCAAGCTTTGGCTTGGGCTAGCAGCGTGGTTGCGTCGCTGACCTCAAACTTGCCGGGTGCTTCCACGTTCAAGTTACTGACTTTTCCGTCCTTGACCAGCATTGAGTAGCGGTTGCTGCGCAGACCC
>JANMCB010000280.1:0-5188 GCA_031360805.1 Rhodoferax sp. | reverse complement strand
ATTGACATCGCCAGCATCAACAAAGTCACCATGCGCGGCTTGAGCCAGCCGACGGGTGCTTTGGTGGCACCCCAGGTCAGCGGCTGGACTGAGAAGGTTCATCAGCGCCATGCGTTTGATGCCGACGCTTCCAGGCGCCTGCTGACGGAAGCGGGCTACCCGCAAGTCTTTGAGGTCGATTTCGCTTGCCCCAACAACCGCTATATCAATGACGAAGAAATCTGCCAGGCGGTGACTGCCATGTGGGCAAAAGTAGGCATCAAGGCCAAGCTGCGCACCTTGCCTCTAGTGACTTACTTTCCGATGATCCAGCGCTATGAGGCCAGCATCTACATGCTAGGCTGGGGCGTGCCCACCTTTGATGCCCTGTACAGCCTGCAATCGCTGACGCGCAGCGTCGGCACAGGCGGGGACGGCAACTACAACGTGGGGCGCTACGCCAACCCGCGCATGGACTACATCGTAGATCGCGTGAAGGCCGAAACCGACTTGCCAGTACGCACGCGCCTGCTGACCGAAGCGCTGCAATTGCAAAACGACACCGTCGCCCACATCCCTTTGCACAACCAGATCATTCCCTGGGCAATGAAAAAAAACGTGGATGTAACCCACCGTGCTGACAACCGGCTGGACTGGCGTTTGATCAAAGTCAACTGAGTTTATTCAGCGCAGCAGCGCCCGGTCGTTGATCAAAAAAAAGCCGCTTCAAAGCGGCTTTTTCTTTGGGTCACCCTGAGCGGGATCACCTTATAGCGAGGGGTTCAACCATCATCATCGCCACAATGACGTCTGTTTACATGGCAACAGAACAGTATCGATTTCAATCTTTATGGTTGCGATGTTTGTCATGCTTGCCATTGTTCCCGCGCATGTCATCGCGGCCATACCGCTCGCCGCGCCAGCCTGGATGCTCATGCTGGTAGCGGTCCCGAACCCATTGCTCCTGCACAAAATACACCGGCTGGCCACAGGCGTTGTAGTGCATGCAATGTTTGCCCCAGTGCTTTTGATGGCCAGGCGGCACGTAAAGATAAATCGGCTGGCGCACAACGGCAACGGGCTGCTGAACGATGATCACCGGTTGCGGATTGATCAGCACGGGCTGCGGATAATTGCCGATGTCGACACGCCCGTAAACGCCGGGTTGGTTGATCCCGATCGACACGCCCACGTTGGTTTGGGCCACCGCCGCAGCGCTGACCAGAGCGCCTGCGATCAGAAGGAGTGATGTGAATTTTTTCATCTGTATCTTTCAGTTGAGTGTGCTCCTACAACGCCTGAACCGCAACCCGGGCCGACCGGGCAATCTCAAATCAATCGTAAATATTTGTGAGCGGAATCGTCACGCGCCAGTTGGCACCGACGGCTTTGCCCGCATTTTTGTGGCCGTCGCGACAAGCTTTGCCGCACCAGCCAAAGAGACCAACGCAAACAAGATTGGCAAAGACCCTGGATTTGCTACTATTTATATAGCTAAATCTTTATATGATACGAGGGCTAGAGGCAATTTTGACTGATTTTTTTCGATTTTTCACGCTAAACGAGTCAAAAATTAACCTGTGAGTTACTTTTATCGACCAAAACAGGGCTGAAAAACCTCACATGGCATCACTCTGTGGGTTAGACGATTCGGCTCTTTTTGTCACCCCAATATCGGTCACGCAGCGGCTTCTTGTACAACTTGCCAGTGGGCAAACGCGGCAGCGCGGGATCGAAGTCGATGCTTCTGGGGCACTTCAATTTGGCCAGATGCGCCTGGCAATAGGCGATCAGCTCGGCTTCCAGTTCGGGGCCGGGCTGCACTCCCGGCATCAGCTGCACCACCGCCTTCACCTCCTCACCCAGGTCTTCGTTGGGCACGCCAAACACGGCAGCGTCCATCACCTTGGGGTGCACGATCAGCAGGTTCTCGCACTCCTGTGGATAGATGTTGACCCCGCCGCTGATGATCATGAAGGTTGAGCGGTCGGTCAGGTGCAAAAACCCGTCGTCATCGACATAGCCCACGTCGCCCACGGTGCTCATGGTGCCGTCGGCGGAGCGGGTTTGCGCGGTGCGTTCGGGGTCATTGAAGTAGACAAAGGGCGTGGCGGTCTTGAACCAGATTTCACCCGGTACGCCTTTGGTGGCGGGCTGCATGTTCTCGTCAAGAATGTGCAGGTCGCCAATCATCACGCGCCCCACCGTTCCCTGGTGGGCCAGCCATTCGGCACTGGTGCAGGCGGTGAAGCCCAGGCCCTCCGTGGCGCCGTAGTACTCGTCAATGATCGGGCCCCACCAGTCGATCATCTGCGCTTTCACCTGCACCGGGCAGGGAGCGGCCGCGTGGATGGCCACTTGCAGCGACGACAAATCGTACTTCACGCGGGTTGCCTGCGGCAGTTTGAGCATGCGGCTGAACATGGTGGGCACCAGTTGGGTGTGCGTGATTTTGTATTTTTCAACCAGTGCGAGGTAAGCCTCTGGATCGAAGTGCTCCATGATGACCACGGTCGCGCCATTGTGGATGGCCAGCGACACCGCTGCCTGCGGGGCAGAGTGGTACAGCGGCGCGGGCGACAGGTAGGTCATGCCATCGCGGTACTTCCACAGCTTGTTCAAAAACTGAAAAATAGGCAGTTGAAAATCGCCCGCCTCCTCTGGCAATGGCCGCAAAATTCCCTTGGGCCTGCCGGTGGTGCCGGATGAATACAGCATGGCGGTACCCAGCGCTTCATCGGCAATCGGCGTGTCTGGATATGCCGCCGTGGCGCTGGCCAGATCCTGAAACGGCGCGTCTGCGTCTGTGCCATCGCAAATCAGCGTCAAGCGCACGTTGGGGCATGATTTCAATGCCTCCATCGCGACGTCGCGTCGCGCCCGCGAGGTGATCAGCACCTTGGATTCGCTATTGTTCAAAATGTAGGCCAGCTCTTCGGCCGTGAGGTAGGAGTTGATGCAGGTGTAGTACAGCCCCGCGCGCACGCCGGCGGCGCAAGCTTCCAGATAGCGATTGTTGTTCTCCATGAATATCGCGTAATGGTCCAGCCGCTTGAGCCCATTCGCACGCAGCAGGTGCGCCAGCCGGTTGCTGCGCCGGTCAAGCTCGGCATAAGTCACCGTCTCGCCGGTACTGGCCATGATGAAGGCGGCGTGGGAGGGGCGCTGTTTGGCGTGGATGCCTGGGTACATGTTCGAAACTCCTTTTTTTTAAGTTTGCTCGCTCGAATCAAATGGTAGTGCAAATTCTGGACTGTTGCGCTTGCGACAGAGTTCGGCCATTGGCGTCTGGACAATGGCGCCTGAGTGGTCAATCAATCAATGGGAGAACGGCAGCATGGCAGCAATCAACTCGGTCGTGAGTTTGAGCGTCGACGACGGCGTGGCGGTGATCAGCATCAATTCGCCACCGGTCAACACCTTGTCGGTCGGTGTGCGCGATGGCCTGGCGCTGGCCTTCAAGCAGGTGCTGGGCGATGCGACGGTTGCCGCCATCGTTCTGATCTGCGAAGGGCGCACCTTTATCGCTGGCGCCGACATCACCGGTTTTGGCAAACCCCCGCAAGGCGCCAGCCTGCATGAAGTGTTGAAGGCGATTGAAGGCGCTTCACAACACGTCATTGCCGCGATTCACGGCACAGCGCTTGGCGGCGGTTTTGAAGTGGCGCTGGCCTGCCATTACCGGGTGGCGGTCCCGTCCGCCAAGTGTGGCCTGCCGGAAGTGAAGCTCGGCCTGCTGCCCGGCGCAGGTGGCACGCAGCGCCTGCCGCGCATCGTCGGTGTGGAGCGCGCGCTGGAGATGCTCACCTCCGGCGAACACGTGGGCGCCAAGGCGTGTCTTGCCATGGGCCTGGTCGATGCGCTGGTGGACGAAGGCCAATTGTTCGAAGGCGCGGTCGCATTCGCCCGCGCGCTAATCGCGGAAAAACGGCCTTTGACGAAAGTGCGTGACCTGGACGAAAAACTGGTCGCAGCCCGCGCCAACCCACATGTATTTGCGGATTTCCGCAAGGCCAACGCCAAAAAATTCCGTGGCTTTGACGCGCCGGATTTCAACATCCGCTGCGTTGAAGCGGCTGTCAATTTGCCATTTGACGAAGGCATGGCGTTCGAGCGGAAACTGTTCATGGAGCTGATGGCGGGCGTGCAGTCTGCGGCGCAGCGCTATGCCTTTTTTGCCGAACGTGCCGTCTGGAAGATTCCCGACGTGCCGGCCGACACGCCCACCCTGCCTTACGCCAACGTTGGCATCATCGGCGCGGGCACCATGGGCGGCGGCATCGCCATGAACTATCTCAATGCCGGCCTGTCGGTGACCCTTGTCGAGACCCAGCAGGACGCACTGGAGCGCGGTGTGGCCACCATCCGGCGCAACTACGAAAACACCGTCAAGCGCGGGCGCCTCACATTGGCTGAGGTTGAAAAACGGATGGCGCTGTTGACGCCCACGCTCTCGCTGGAGGCCCTGGCCCAAAGCGACCTGATCATCGAGGCCGTGTTTGAAGAGATGGCCGTCAAAAAGCAGGTGTTCACCAAACTTGACGCCATCGCCAAGCCTGGCGCGATATTAGCCACCAACACCTCGCGCCTGGACGTCAACGAGATCGCCTCAGCCACAAAGCGTCCCGAATCCGTGATTGGCCTGCATTTCTTTTCACCGGCCAATGTGATGCGCCTGATTGAGGTGGTGCGCGGCGATCAATCCTCCAGCGCGGTGATCGCCACGTCGATGCTGATGGCGCGCAAGATTGGCAAAGTTGCCGCGCTGGTCGGCGTGTGCAATGGCTTTGTGGGCAACCGGATGCTGGCCCAGCGCCAGCGCGAAGCCCAGGCGCTGATGCTCGAAGGCGCCAGGGTGCAGGACATTGACCGCGTGCTGTTTGATTTTGGCTTCCCGATGGGGCCGTTTGCCATGTCCGATCTGGCTGGGCTGGATTTGGGCTGGACGCGAGAAGCCTCTAGCGGCTCGACGATGCGCGAGAAGTTGTGCGAGCAAAATCGGCGCGGCCAAAAAACCGGTGCAGGCTATTACGATTACGATGCACAGCGCAACCCGACACCCTCGCCCGTGGTTGAGAAACTCATTGCCGAGCTGGCCGCGCAAAAAGGCATCACCCAACGTGCGGTCTCGGACGAAGAAATCCTGCAGCGCTGCATTTACCCCATGATCAATGAGGGCGCCAAGATTCTTGAAGAAGGCAAAGCCATT
>JANMCB010000271.1:0-1516 GCA_031360805.1 Rhodoferax sp. | reverse complement strand
GCCAATCTTGAGGTGGTCGGTCAGCCAACAGCGCAGAGGGCAGGGAAAGCCAAAATGGTCAAGAAGAGCTGAACCTGGTAGTTTTCGGTTCGGGGGCTACGGCTGCCTGAACCAGGAGAAAAGGCAGCTACGGCTGCCTTTTGTGCGTCATCAGCCTAGCCAATTCCGCTTTGCTGCTCACACCAGGCTTTTTGAAGCAGTGTGAAATTTGGCTCCACCGGGCCAAAGCAAACAAAGTCAAATTGCGCGGTTGGGTTATTTCTTGGACGCTGCGCCGCCGTAGGCGTAGGGTCCGCCACGTTCGATGGCCCTGGCGTAGGCGGGGCGCGCCTGAAAACGTTTGACCCACGCGTCAAGATGGGGGTAGTTTTCGCGGTTACCGCGCGCGCCAGCCACCTCGCCCACAAAGCTCATCTGGATGTCGGCGCCCGTGATTGAATCACCCACGAGCCACTCTTTACCCTGCAATGACTGGTTCACAAAGCCAAGATGGTTTGAGATTTCACCCTCGATCCGGGGTGACAACGGAGCACCGGCCTCGCCCAGGCGCGACACGTACAGCTTGAGCAGCAAGGGCAGCATGGCCGAGCCTTCGGCGTAATGCATCCATTGCTGGTAGACCTCAAAGTTGCTGGTGTGGCTGGCAGGCTGCAGGTGGCCGTTGCCATGGTGGCGGATCAAATAGTCCACAATCGCGCCCGACTCAAACACCGTCACACCGCCATCGGTGATGACCGGCGACTTGCCCAGCGGATGCACGGCCATCAGTTCCGGCGGTGCCAGCCGTGTCTGTGGGTTGCGCAGGTAATGCTTGATTTCATACGCTGCGCCCAATTCTTCGAGCAGCCAGAGGATGCGTTGTGAGCGGGACTCGTTCAAGTGATGGACAACAATCATGGTGGTCTTTCGGTCAATTGAGTTAAGTGGAGTGGGGTTGCGTTGAATGCAGTCGGATTGGATGGAGTCAGAAGGTTAGCCCATTTCCAGGCGCGGTGTTGTCGTGCCCGGCACACCCACACGTCAGCAAAAAACCGGCGACTCATTAAACTGGCAGCTTTAAACAGAGCGCAACATCATGCCAAGCACTTCAACTCCAGTACCCGTTTCGCCGGCATTGGCGCAGTACCCCAGCCTGCGCGGGATGCGCGTCTTCATCACGGGTGGCGGTAGCGGAATCGGTGCGGCCATGGTACAAGCCTTTGCAGAACAGGGCGCCCAGGTGGCGTTCGTCGACTTTGTAAAGGCTGAAAGCGAAGCCCTGGTGCAAAGTATTGCAGCAGCCGGGCACCCCGGGCCCTGGTTTCAGCTGTGCGACGTGCGTGACGTTGGGGCGCTGCAAGCGGCCATGGAGCGGGCACTGCTTGAGCTGGGTGACTTTGCGACCCTGGTCAACAACGTCGCGCGCGATGACCGCCACACGCTCGAAGCCGTCACCCTGGAATACTGGGAGGAGCGCATGGCGGTGAACCAGCGCCCGGCGTTTTTTGCGATCCAATCCATCGTGCCGGGCATGAAG
>JANMCB010000270.1:0-16695 GCA_031360805.1 Rhodoferax sp. | reverse complement strand
GCTCAACACCACGGTCAAGTCGCTGGTGCTGGCCACCGATCAAAAGGATGAGGCAGGTGGCATTGTCAAAAGCACCGTCTGGTTGTTGCTTCTTCGTGGTGACCACGACCTCAACGAAATCAAAGCCAACAAAGTCCCCGGTCTGGCTGACTTCCGGTTTGCGACCGTGGCTGAGATTGAAGACCACTTTGGCTGCAAGCCTGGCTACCTCGGGCCACTCAGTCTGAAAAAGCCTGTCAAGCTCGTGGCTGACCGTGAAGTGGCCATGATGGCTGACTGGATCTGTGGTGCGAACGAACCAGATTTTCACTTGACGGGCGTGAATTGGGGGCGCGACCTGCCGGAACCCGATGTCGTGGCCGACCTGCGAAACGCTGTTGAAGGTGATTTGTCTCCTGACGGACGGGGCAGGCTCGCCATTGAACGCGGTATTGAAGTGGGCCATATTTTTGTACTCGGGTCGGTCTACAGCAAGCCCATGAACGCCACTTTCCTGGATGAAAACGGCAAACCCAGGTTGATGGAAATGGGCTGTTACGGCATTGGCATCACGCGCCTGCCGGCTGCCGCTATCGAGCAGAACCACGATGAGAAGGGCATCATCTGGCCTGACGCGCTGGCGCCCTTCACGGTGGTGTTGTGCCCCATCAGCCCGGAGCGCTTCGCTGACGTCAAAGTGGCCTCTGACAAGCTGTACGACGTCTTGATCGGCGCAGGCGTAGACGTGATCCTTGACGACCGGGGCGAGCGCCCGGGCGCCATGTTTGCCGACTGGGAACTGATTGGGGTGCCGCACAGGATCACCATCGGGGACCGCACCCTGAAGGAAGGCCAGGTCGAGTACCAGTACCGCCGTGACGCAACCGCCACCAAAATGGCACTTGCCGATGTGGCAGCCCACGTGATCGCCAAACTGGCGGCAAACCGGGCGTCCACCGGGGCGTCCAGCCGGTCCGGCGTTTGACGGCTTCACGCATGGCCGCTTGTTCAAGAAGAAACTGGCTCCTGCTGCCGTTCGTGGGGGTGGGTGCGTTGGCTGTGCGGGCGCCTGCGCACGCAGGCGGGCAACTCGAAGAGCCACTGGTTGACTCGGTGCGTTCGGCACTGAGTTCTGCCATCGCCAACAGCGCGCCGCCCATCCCGGAGTTTTCAGATACGGAGTCCCGGCTGGTTTACCTGCGCTGGCTGGTCGCGCAAAGTGAGCGGTTGAAACCGAAAAAGCCTGACTGGAAGGTGCGTCAGGAGTTCCTTCAAACCATCTGGTACGAATCAAAACGCGCGGGTCTTGATGTGTCGCTGGTGCTCGGACTGGTGCAGGTTGAAAGCGCTTTTCGAAAATTTGCGGTCAGCCCGGTGGGCGCGCGCGGCTACATGCAGGTGATGCCGTTCTGGACGCGGGTGCTGGCCAACAGTGATGGCAAAGGGGGCGACTCCTCCACGCTGTTTCATATGCAGACCAACCTGCGTTTCGGCTGCGTGATCCTGCGGCACTACCTGGACCGCGAAAAGGGCGACTTGTTCCTGGCACTTGGGCGGTACAACGGCTCGCGTGGCAAGGCGCCGTACCCCAACGCGGTGTTAGGGGCTAAACGCCAATGGGAGTTTGGCAAGACCTGACCGAGCGGGCTGTCAGCCCGAAACGGTCAATCGGGACAGTCAGCCTGTGCCGAATCAGTGCGCAGGTGCGTTCAAAACCTGCTGCAACTCGCCGGACTCGTACATTTCCATCATGATGTCCGAGCCGCCGACGAATTCGCCCTTGACGTACAACTGCGGAATGGTTGGCCAGTTGCTGTAATCCTTGATGCCCGCACGAATTTCGGGGTCTTCCAGCACATTCACGGTTTTGAGGGTTTTGGGCTCAACGCCGCAGGCCTTCAAAATCTGGATGGCACGGCCTGAAAAGCCGCACTGCGGAAAACTGGCGTTGCCCTTCATGAACAGTACCACTTCGCTGCCTTTGACCAGTTCATCGATACGTTGTTGTGTGTCGCTCATTTTGCAGACTCCTGAATGTCAATCCCCGATTATTTCACTTTCGCGGACGCCCTGTGAAATTCGGTTGATTCGGCCGCAAACACGGCCTGCCTCCCGCAAAGGCACCGTTCAACCGGCCTGGGTGCAGGAAATCCGGTCCAGCAGCGTCGCCAGCTCTTGAGGCACGGTGATGTGCGGGTTGTGGCTGGCGTCCATTTCATGGTATTTCCAGCGAGGCTCGCTCTGGGCGCGGTCAGCGAACTGGCGGAATATGTCGCCGGGCCCGAACTTTTTGCAATAGATGTAGCTGGTGGGCACCGCGTTGACGGCGCCGGTGAGGTCGATGGCTTGCTCAAACGTCTTCAAAGGCTGCATCACGCGCCTGGGGGTGGACCAGGCGACGTCTTCGGCGCGGGTGTCCGGCGGCAGCGGGTTGGCAGGCACGCGCCAGCCGTCCCCCAGCACGCGCGCACCCTCGAGCACACGTTCGCGGATGTCGTCCGGTTGCAGCGACAGTACCGAATCGCCGTGGCGCGGCGCGAACGCATCCAGGTACACCAGTTGCGAGATGCGCGGTGTAGCCCGGTCGGCCACGCCGGTGGCAACCATGCCGCCATAGCTGTGTCCGACCAGAATCACATCGCTCAAGTCTTCGCAATGCAACATGTTCAGCACGTCGGTGATGTGGGTGTCCAGGTCAATCCCCGCATGCGCAAGGTGCGAGCGCTCGCCAATGCCGGTGTACGTGGGCGTGACGAGGGTGTGGCCCATCGCGCGCATCAGTGGATGCATCTTCTTCCAGGCCCAGCCTGCGCTCCAGGCTCCGTGGGTGACGACGAAAGTGGTCATGTTTTGATCTCTGTTTTGATTTCTGTTTTGAGTTCGCCGCGTTCCAGGGTGAGGGTGATGCAATCTACGCGATCCAGTAACGAGCGGTTGGACTCGGTAATCACCACGCATAAGTCAGGACGCAGGTGGTGAAGTTGACTTAACGCCTCGGCATACTGGCGCGCCAACGTGGGTGCCAGGCCTTGAAACGGCTCATCCAGCAGCAGCACATGTGTGCCCACCATCAGCGCGCGGGTCAGCGCCGCCATCTTGCCTTGCCCGCCGGACAAGGCCGAGGCGGAGCGCTCCAGCATCGGCTCAATCAATGGCACGGCGGCGACAGCTTGCTGCAGGCGTGCATCAATCTCGGTGGCAGCCAAACCGATGGATTCACACGGCAGGCGCAGGTTCTCCAGCACCGTCATGGTGGGGAACAAAATGCGCTCTTCGGGTGCGTAGCCGATGCCGTGCGCGGCGCGGGTGTGCGGTGGCTCTGCCAGCAAGTTGATGCGGCCCAAGTGAATGGTTCCGCTTCGCACGGTGGTAAACCCAATGATGGTTCTGAGCAGCGTGGTTTTGCCCGCGCCGTTGCGACCCAAGATGGCGTAGGTGGCGCCGGACTTGAACTCCGCCGAGATGCCGCGCAGCACTCCAATGCCTGCAATATCGACGGAGACTTGGTGCAGCTTGAGCATTGTTTTGATGGTGACGGTGAATCAATGGCCCAGCACCACGCTGCGCACTTCGTCGTTGTTCATCACGGCCTCGGGTGTGCCGTCTGCGGCAATGCGTCCCGATATCCACGCGGCCACGCGGGTGGCGTATTGGCTCACGATGTCAGCATCATGCTCAACAAAGATGGAGGTGACACCGCGTGCATCCAGCGCCTTCATGATGGTGTCCATCAAGCCGTGCTTTTCGTCAGCCGCAACACCGCTGGTGGGTTCGTCCATGATCAGCAGCTTGGGTTGCAGCACCAGGGCCATCACAATGTCCAACAGCTTGCGGTGGCCCTCGGGCAGACTGCTGCACAGGTCGTGCTCGCGCTCAAACAGGCCTACCAGGGCCAGGCTTTGGGTGATTTCATCCGCGGGCACGCACGCAGACAAAGGCTGAAACAGGCTGAACCGCTTTAAGCGTGCGGCAACCGCCAGCTCCACACTCTCGCGCACGGTTTGCTCCAGAAAGAGCTGCGGCAACTGGAATGATCGGCCAATGCCCAGTTGCACGATCTGGCGCGGATGCAGGGCCGTGATGTCTTTGCCATCAAAACTGATCGTGCCCGCGCTGGGTTTGATGTAGCCCGTCACCATGTTGATGAAGGTGGTTTTGCCCGCGCCGTTGGCGCCAATCACGGCCAGCCGCTCGCCCGCTTGCAAATCAAAGTCAATGCCATCAGCAGCCAACACACCGCCGAAAGACAGGGTCAGCCCACGGGTTTGCAGCAGTGAGGTCATGACGAGGACTTCTTCGTTGCGGCAAGCCTTGAAAGCCCCGCCACCAAACCAGATGGCGCTACGAATATGAGAATCAAAAGCACCACGCCAATCACCAACTGCCAAACGCCGGTGAGGGTAGCGGCAGCGAACAGTTTCAAAAATTCAAAAACAAGCGCGCCTAAAAAAGCCCCCACGGGATGTAGCGTGCCCCCCAGCACGGCGATGAAAACGTATTCACCCGAGCGTACCCAGTAGCCCATCTCTGGTGTCACCAGGCCCTGCACCAGCGCAAACATGCCGCCTGAAAAGCCGCACAAAACGGCGCTCCCCACATAGCCTGTGAAAAACACCCGCTTGGCTGACACGCCTAAATACTCCAGCCGCACTTCGTTGGATTTGACGGCGGTAAGCCCGTGACCCTTAGGCGATGCGTAAAAGCGCGCCAGCAGCCAGCAGGTGAGCACCACCAACACGCTGCTAAGTGCCAACAGCACGGTTTCAAACCCAGCGCGCTCTAGTATCTGGCCGAAGAAAGGCGGGCGCTCCATGCGCAGGCCGTCGGTGCCACCCGTGAGGTTGTAGAACTTGCCCAAGAGGGCAAACAGCACCATCGACAGCGCCAGGTTCAACATGCCAAAAAAGATGCCCCGGTAACGCACCATGAACAGGCCGGTTATGGCCCCGGCCACCAAACCCACAAAGCCGCCCAGTGCCAGTAAAAACAGACCATCCGCTTGCGGCCACGCGCGAGAAACGGCAACCACCGCATAGCCGCCCAAGCAGGTAAAGCCGGCGTGGCCAAACGACACCTGGCCCGCGCGGATCAAAATCGAAACGCCCAGCGCGCTCAAGCCATACGACAGCGCAATGATCAACGGTGTTTTGAGCCACGGGAACAGCAAACCCATCAGCAGGGTGACTACTGCGATCAGCCAGGGCGCGAGGCGCAGGAGCATCAGGGCTTCATCCTCAAGCGTGCCTCAAACTCGCCGCGTCTCAGCCACGGCAAACAGCCCTTGAGGCCGCCACAGCAACACCGCCAGCATGATGAGGTAAGGCACCAGCACATCGATCTCGGGCAGCAGATAAACTGCAAACGCCTTGCCCATGCCAATCAACAGGGCCGCCACCGCTGTGCCCGTAATTTGACCCAAGCCCGCTACGGCCACCACGGCGAATGACGACACCATCATGTCGCCGCCAATGCCCGGCACCAGCGATGTGGTGGGCGATGCCAGTGCGCCGCCCAACGTGCCAAGTACGGCCCCTGCGCAGAACGTCAGCATGCCCACCTTGGCGGCATTGATACCCATGGCCTGCGCCACCTCACGGTGATGCGTGACAGCCATGATCTGCCGCCCAAACCGGGTGTTGCCCAGTGACCAGCGCAGCCCAAAAAACACCGCAATCGCCACCGCTGGCAGCAGCAGCAATTGGTAGGCGGTGTAGGTCACATTGCCAATTTTCAGATTGCCCATCGCATCGACCGCATGCGTGACGGAGACCGGGCTGGTGCCCCAGATCAGGCGCTGCAAATCTTCCAAGATCATGAATACCGCAAACGTGGCCAGCAGTTGCATGACGGGGTCTAAATGCAGGATGCGGCGGATCAAGCCGTACTCCATCACCGCGCCCAAAATGAGCCCGACGACCAGCGCACCCAGAAACAACGCGAAGAGTGAGAGCGGAATCGATTGCCCGTTGGCGATCAGCTTGCCGGCTGTGGCCGCCGCGTAGCCGCCAAACGCATACAGACTGCCGTGCGCCACGTTCAAAATGCGCATCACACCAAAAATCAGTGTGAGGCCCAATGCAACTAAAAACAGCAGGGCGGCCTGGGTTAGCCCATCCGCCAAGGCCAGGACAAAAAGCGAAGAAGTCATCAACGAAGCGCGATCAGAATCCTTTGATGCGCGGGTCTTTCAGCAACTCGGGTTTGAGCGTCTTCACCCACTCGGGTGATTTGGTGCCGACCGGGTTCTGCACCATCTCACCTGGGAAAATCGTCAGCCCCTCAATCACTGCAAATGGGTAGGCTGCGGTGTTTTTGGTCACGCCCAGCATTTGATCTTCCAGCCCCTGGCCGTCCTCGCGCATGGTCACGGGACGCGTCAGGCCGCGAAACTTCAGGCTGCGCATGGTGTCGGCCAGTTGCTCCACCGTGGGCCAGTTGCCATTGTTGGTCTTGATGGCAGCGTTGTGCGCATCGACCACGGCTTGAATCGCCGCAACGGCGTGGTAGGCCGAGTAGATTGGGTATTGCCCAGTCTTGGCGCGAAACTTCTCGACAAAGGCTTTGTGTTTGGCATCGTCCTTGTACTCGGGGTGCAAGAAGTAGTGGTCGCCGCGCATGCCCACCAGCACGCCATCGGGCAGGGCCTTGCCCACGCGCTCCAGCGAACTTTCAGCCAGCGGCAGCACCCAGGTGGACGATTTGATCAAGCCGCGCTGGGCCGACTGACGAATCAGCGTGTCAAGCTCACCGCCCCAGGAGGTGGACAAAATCACATCCGGGTTCAAGGCCTGCAGGCGGCTGATTTCGGAGCTGAAATCGGCCGAGCCGAATTTGGGGAACAGCTCGGCCACCACTTGCACATCAGGCTTTAGCGCGCGCAGGGTGTTGATGAAGATCTCCCACGAGTCGCGGCCCCAGGCGTAGTCCTGATTGATCACGGCGAGAGTTTTGAAATTCGGCTTGGTGCGCAGCAAATGCAGCACCGTGGCCACCATTTCAGAGGTCGCGTTACCCTGCGTGCGAACCACGTATTTGTAGCGTTTGTTTTCCAGGATTTTCTCGGTGCCGCAGTCCCACATCACGTTGAGGACTTTGAGGTCTTCACCCACCGGGGCCAACGCGTTGCAGTTGCCGCTGGAGATAGCCGCCAGCATCACCTTCACGCCTTCTTCTTGCACCACGCGGCGGTATTCGGACAGCAGCTTGTCGCCGCCAATGCCCTCGTCAATAAAGATCGGCCTAAGCTTCACACCCGCGATGCCGCCCGCCGCGTTGATGTCGTCAATTGCAATCTCGGCCGCCGCCTTGCCCGGCACACCGAACACCGCCGCCGGGCCGGAGAGGAAGGTGGTCATGCCCAGCTTGAGCTCGGCGGGTTTGGCTTGGGCAAAAGCCGCGGTGACCAAGCCAGTAGCGGCCAGCGCCAAGGCGGCAGAACGAATCCATTGGGTCATGCGGGTCTCCTGAAGGTGGTTGTCGTGACGAAATCAGCAGTGTTTATTCTTAGCCAATTTGATCCAAATGTCTATGGAGATTGTGCCCGGCAAGCAGGGCGATGCGACCCATCAGGATAAATTCGCAAATTGCTACAAATTGATAAATGCTATATTATATGTATCAAACTATTTATATAGTACGAGGGCTAGAGGCATATTTCATCGGTTTTTCGTGATTTTCGGTTGTTTTGGAACGCAAAAATTAACTCACAGGTTAATATCTTAGTCATTTTTTGCAGTTTTTGATATTGCAGGTGATATCAAACTATTTGACCACCACTGCAGCGCTCGTGGCCGCCCAGATCACGCCGGGACGCCACCGACCTGAACCCGGCGCCAATCAGCAGCGCCCGCACCATCGCTGCCTGGTCGAAGCCATGCTCCAGCAGCAGCCAACCGCCCGGGTTCAGGTGCGTTGGCGCCTGCGTAATGATCTGGCGGATGTCGTCCAGGCCGTCGGCGCCGCTCGTCAGCGCCTGCAACGGCTCGTGGGCCAGCTCGGGCAAATGGGGGTCGTGCAAGGCAATGTACGGCGGGTTGGAGACGATCAGGTCAAAGTGCCCTTCAACGCCGTCCAGCCACGTGCGCTGGCTGAAGTGCACGTCAAGCGCGAGTCGCAGCGCATTGGCCCGTGCGACCGCCAGCGCTTCTGCACTGCAGTCTGTGGCGGCAACTACCAGTTGCCCGCGGGCGTGTTTCAGGGCCAAGGCAATGGCGCCTGAGCCTGTCCCCAGATCAATGACACTGCACGGACTGGTCGTGGTTTCATGGGCGCCCGAAAGCGCTAGCGCCCAGTCGACCAGCGTCTCGGTGTCAGGCCGGGGCACCAGTACGCGTGCATCCACACAGAGGTCAAGCCCGTAGAACGCTTTGTGCCCCGTGAGGTAGGCAACCGGTTCCCCGGCTAGGCGGCGCTGGACCAGGGCGTGAAAAAGGGCTTCCGTGGGCGCAGAAAGGGCGTCCAGATCGTGCGCCAGGAGCCAGGCGCGGTCGGTTGGCGCCTTGCCCAACGCGTGCAGCATTAAAAGTTGCGCGTCCAGCCGGTCCAGCCGCAATGCGCTGGACGCAACCAGCGCCCTTGCAATGGTCGTCCCGTCAGCTGTCATTGCCAGTTACGAGCGGACTGGCGGGTCGACTTCATGCTGCCGTTGCCGTCTCAAGCGCTGCCAGTTGCTCGGCTGCCTCATAGGCTTGCAAGGCGTCCACCACATCGCCCAGATCACCCTCCATGATGGACAGCAGCTTGTACAAGGTGAGGTTGATGCGGTGGTCCGTGAGGCGACCCTGCGGGAAGTTGTAGGTGCGGATGCGGTCGCTGCGGTCGCCGGTGCCGATCAATCCCTTGCGCTCGGCGGCGTCTTTGGCAGCGCGCTCGGAGCGGTCTTTTTCGATGATGCGTGCGGTCAGCACCTTCATCGCCTGGGCCTTGTTGCCGTGCTGGCTGCGCCCGTCCTGGCACTCGGCGACGATGCCGGTGGGCAGATGGGTGATGCGCACGGCCGAATCGGTCTTGTTGATGTGCTGGCCACCGGCGCCGCTGGCACGGTAGGTGTCAATGCGCAAATCAGCCGGGTTGATGGTGATGGCCACCGCCTCGTCGGGCTCGGCCAGCACAGCCACGGTGCAGGCGCTGGTGTGGATGCGGCCCTGCGTCTCCGTCACCGGCACGCGCTGCACGCGGTGGCCGCCAGATTCAAATTTAAGCGTGCCGTAGGCGTTGTGCGCCTCGATGCGCAGGACGATTTCCTTGTAGCCCCCCAATTCGCTGGCGGATTCACTCATGATCTCGGTCTTGAACCCCATGCGCTCGCAGAACCGTGTGTACATGCGGGTGAGGTCGGCGGCAAACAGGGCTGATTCATCGCCGCCGGTGCCAGCGCGGATTTCCATGAAGGCGTTGCGCGCGTCGTCGGGGTCTTTGGGCAGCAGCATGCGTTGCAACTCGGCCTCAAGCTGGGCCAGCTCGGCTGTCGCGCTGTCAACTTCTTCCTGCGCCATTTCAGCCATGTCAGCATCCTTGAGCAGTTCCTGGGCAGACGCCAGGTCGGCTTCACGCACCTGGTAGCGGCTCCAGCGGGTGGTGACTGCGGCCACATCAGTGTGTTCACGGGAGAGCACCAGAAACTGCTTCATATCTTTCATGATGTCTTCACGCGACAGCAGAAATTCAAGCTCCCCCAGGCGGTCGGCGTAGCGATCAAGGCGGTTTCGAAGGAAGGGTTTCATGAGGAGTCAAAGTCCATTTAATTGGGTGGGGTCAGAGCGAAAAAATTGGGGTCAGATTCCAATTATTTGAGGCCGAAGGCCGGGTAGCGATGTAATCGCCAAATAATTGGAATCTGACCCCAATTTTTTCGCCTGACCCCAATTAAATGGACCTTGACTCCAGCCCAGCTAACGCTCTTTGCGCAAGAAGAAATGCTGTGCAGCAGCGCTTGCCCGTTCGCGCGATTGGGCGTCGCCCGCACGCAGTTCTGTGAAGGCACCATGAAGCATTTTTTGGGTGAGGCCTCTGGAAAGCGCCTCCAGCACTGCCTGCACATCGTCGCCGCGGGCCAACATCCTTTGCGCGCGGGCCAGCTCAAGTGCACGCCATTCATCGGCCTGCGCGTTGAGCTGCTGGATCAGTGGCACCACGCCGGTGACCGGGTTGCGCTGGTCCATCCAGTGCAGGAAGCTTTGCACGCCAGCGTCAATGATGACCTCGGCTTGGGCCACCGCAGCCTGGCGGTTGGCGTGGCCACTCTGAACCACCTTGGCAAGGTCGTCCACCGTGTACAGGTACACATCCCGCAGGTCTTTTACCTCGAGCTCAATGTCGCGCGGCACGGCCAGGTCAACCATGAACATCGGGCGGTGTTTGCGCTTTTTAATCGCCCGTTCAACGGCACCCAGGCCAACGATCGGCAGCGTGCTTGCGGTGCAACTGATCACGGCGTCAAACTCGTGCAGGCGATCGGGTAAATCCGCCAGGCGCATCACCTCGGCGCCGTACCGCAGGGCCAGTTTTTCGCCGCGCTCCAGAGTTCGGTTGGCAATGGCGATGGCTTTGGGGCTCTTGGCTGCAAAGTGCGTGGCGCAAAGCTCGATCATCTCGCCCGCGCCGACGAACAGCACCTTGATCTGGCCCAAGTCTTCAAACAACTGGCCGGCCAGGCGCACGCTGGCTGCGGCCATGCTGATGGAGTGGGCACCGATCTCGGTCGAATAGCGCACCTCTTTGGCGACTGAAAACGAGCGCTGGAACAGCTGGTTCAGCGTGCTGCCCAAGGTGCCTGCCTGGTCTGCCACGCGTACCGCGTCTTTCATCTGGCCCAAAATCTGCGGCTCGCCCAGCACCATCGAATCGAGTCCACTGGCAACCCGAAAAGCATGCCGCGCTACCCCGCCTTCATGCAGCGTGTAGGCATGAGAGCGCAACAACCCGGGTGCCACGCCACCCGACTGGGCCAGCCAGTCCAGCGTGTGATCCATCGCCTGGACGGTTGAAGGGTGATCGGCCGCGCAGTAAATCTCGGTACGGTTGCAGGTGGAGATGATCGCTGCTTCAGGGCTGGACAGCGCATTGCGCAGACTGGTCAGTGTGGGCGCGATCTGGTCGATGGCGAACGCAAACCGCCCGCGCAAATCGAGCGGCGCGGTGGTGTGATTGATGCCTAATGCCCAGACTGCCATCCTGCGATTATAAAATTACTTGCTGAAACAGGGAATTGCGCCATGTCAAACCCATGAATACTTTTCCCGAAGTGTCCGGTGCGCGGCCTGCCTTGATGCAAATTGCCGCCCGAATCGTCCGAATCGCCCGATCAAGCCACCACTTTTCCCAAAATGTCCTCCTTTGACCTGCTTCTCCATCTCTTCAACTTTCTGGCGCCAGCCGTTTGTGTGGCCTTCATAATGGTGTTTGCGGGTCGGCTGATTACAGGAGCGCGCGCTTCGGCACCCCGCTGGTGGATGCAATTTGGCGTCAACTTTGCCGTATGCCTGCTGGTTTTGCTGTCCGGCCTGTGGTTTTTCGGGCGGGACGGACGCATGGCGACCTATGCCGCGCTGGTGGTTTGCGTTGCAAGCAGCCAATGGTTGATGGGGCGCGGTTGGCGCGGCAAGGTTTAAGTGTGTTTAGGCTTGCTTAGGCGTGCTTAGGCGTGCTTAGGCGTGCTTAGGCGCCCTCGCCAAATGCAGCAGGCGAAAACAGGTCAACCCGGTCGGTGATGATGCCGTCGGTGCCCAGGTCAATCAGGCGCTGGGCGGCCCAGTCGTCGTTCACGGTGTAGCTCAAACAGCGAAATCCGGCACTTTTGGCCTGGGCAACGCTGAATTGGTCCCACAGTGCCTGGTTGCAGACAATTGCCACGCAATCGAGTTGCAGGGCCGTCTCCAGCCAGTCGGGCTTCAGGGTGTCCAACAGCAAGCCCCGCGGCAGGTGGGGCGCTGCCGCAAAGGCGCCGTTGAGTGCATCGACCTCAAACGACGTCAGCAGGGGTAGCACTGCCGCGTCTTTCCAGAGCCTTGCGGCCTCATGCGCGACGATCTTGCCGGTGTGCAGTTCAACGCCAGGCGTCGGCTTGATTTCGATGTTGAGGCAAAAACCATTGGTCAAAATGAACTGGGCGATGTTGTCCAGCGACGCCAAGGGCTCCCCGGCGTAGGCGCGTGAATGCCAACTGCCGGCGTCAAGCTGCGACAGGGTGCTCCAGGTATGCTCGCCGCCTACTTCGTCGGTAGCGCGGCCCAACTTGTTTCCCGCGTTGGTGGTCCGGCTCAACGTGGTGTCGTGCATCAGGAACGGGACACCGTCGCTGCTCAACTTCACATCGCATTCAAACATCCGGTAGCCGTGGCTGGCACCGACCCTGAAGGCGGCCAGCGTGTTCTCAGGCGCGAGTTTGCCAGCGCCTCTGTGGGCCACCCAGCGCGGGTAGGGCCAGCTCACATCACCGCCACGTCGGTCATGAAGCGCGCGGCGTCTCCCGCCAAATGGCGCGAGGCCAGCGGGAGCACTCAGGTCATCGGAATTGTTCATTGGGGTTCGATCCGTTTGCCGCTGCTGCTGTCAAACCAATGCAGGCGGTCAGCCCGCGGCGTGACATAAAAGGTGCTGCCAACGGCGGGTGGCTTGTGCTGCTCGTCGATACGGACAATCATCGGCTCGTTGTTCATGCTGCTGTACAACAGCCGCTCTGCGCCCAGCGTTTCGATCGCTTCGACGCGCAGGGGCCAGCCGGTGGGTGTCACGTCAAGATGCTCGGGCCGAATACCCAGGGTGGCACCGGGCGGCCCGCCGAACTGCGCACTGGGCGCGTTTTTAAGCAAGTTCATGGGTGGCGAGCCAATGAAGCTGGCCACAAAGGTCGACGCCGGGCGCTGGTAAACCTCTTCTGGCGTGCCGAACTGCTCCATACGACCGGCATTCATCACGATCATGCGCTCTGCCAGTGTCATGGCCTCGACCTGATCGTGCGTCACAAAGAGCGAAGTGATGCCGAGTTCGCGGTGCAGCTTTTGAATTTCAAGCCGGGTTTGCGCGCGCAGTTTGGCGTCCAGATTGCTCAGGGGTTCGTCAAATAAAAAGACCTGCGGCTGGCGCACAATGGCGCGGCCCATCGCCACGCGCTGGCGCTGCCCGCCCGAGAGCTCGCGCGGCTTGCGGGTGAGCAGGGCGCCGAGTTCGAGAATCTTCGCGGCCTTGTCGACCCGGGTCTTGATCTCGGCGACCGGTACCTTGGCAATTTTCAGGCCGTAGGCCATGTTGTCGAAGACGCTCATGTGCGGGTACAGCGCGTAGTTCTGGAACACCATGGCGATGTCGCGCTCGGAGGGTTCGAGTTTGTTCACCACACGGTTGCCAATGGAGATGTCGCCTTCGGAGATTTCCTCAAGGCCCGCCACCATGCGCAACAGCGTGGATTTGCCGCAACCGGAGGGTCCGACGATCACGACAAATTCGCCATCCTTGATATCAGCGTTGACACCGTGGATGACCTGATTGGCGCTCGGACCTTTCCCGTAGCGTTTGACGACGTTTTTGAGTGTAATTGAGGCCATTCTTGGAGTTCTACTTTTCTGTGTCCACAAGGCCCTTGACGAACCATTTCTGCATCAGCATCACCACCAGTGCGGGCGGCAGCATGGCCAGAATCGCGGTGGCCATCACCACGTTCCATTCGGTGTAGGCCTCGCCAGCGATCAGACGTTTGATGCCCAGAACCACGGGGTACATGCTCTCCTGAGTGGTGATCAACAACGGCCACAGGTACTGGTTCCAGCCGTAAATGAATTGAATGACGAACAGTGCGGCAATACTGGTTTTGGACAGCGGCAGCAGTACGTCCCAAAAGAAGCGCATGGGGCCTGCGCCGTCGATTCGGGCGGCTTCAACCAGCTCATCCGGCACCGTCAAAAAGAATTGGCGGAACAGGAACGTGGCCGTAGCCGAGGCGATCAGCGGTATGGTCAAACCCGCATAGCTGTTGAGCATGCCCAGGTCTGACACGACCTTGTAAGTGGGCCCAATGCGCACCTCCACCGGTAGCATCAGCGTGACAAAAATCATCCAGAACACGACATTGCGAAACGGAAAGCGGAAGTAAACAATCGCAAACGCGGACAGCAAGGAGATGGAAATTTTGCCAAAGCAAATCACCAGCGCCGAGATCAGGCTGATGCCCATCATCGGCAGCGCAGGCGGAAACTTGCCGCCAAAAGCATTCTCACCACCGAAAAGGGCCAGCTTGTAGGTCTCCAAAAAATTGGAGCCAGGCCACATCGATACGGGGTTGGATTGCGCAATTTGCTCGGCCGTTTGAGTGGAGGCGACCAAAGCCAGGTACAGCGGAAAGGCGACAACCAGCACGCCTAGGATCAGCACGGCGTGCGAGATGACGGTGGCGACGGGGCGACGTTCAATCATGAAATTTTTGCATATTTAATTGGAATCTGACCCCAATTAATTTAGCTATTTAGTAGTTGACCTTTTTCTCGACAAACTTGAACTGCACGACGGTGAGCGCGATGACGATAAACATCAATACCACCGACTGCGCCGCCGAGCCGCCAATGTCCATGGCCTTGAATCCGTCGTAATACACCTTGTAGACCAGGATCGCCGTGTCTTTGCCGGGGCCGCCTTGTGTTGCGGCATCAACAATGGCGAAAGTCTCGAAAAAGGCGTAGATGATGTTGATTACCAGGAGGAAAAACGTGGTGGGCGAAAGCAGCGGGAACACAATCGTCCAGAAACGCCGCGCGGGCGACGCGCCATCTATCGCTGCCGCTTCAATCAGCGATTTGGGGATGGACTGCAAACCCGCCAGAAAGAACAGGAAGTTGTAGGAGATCTGCTTCCACACCGCCGCCACTACGATCAATGTCATTGCGTGTGTGGAATTAAGCAAGTGGTTCCATTCGAACCCGACACTGCGCAAGGCATAGGCAATCACGCCCATGGGCGAAACGAACATGAACACCCACAGCGCGCCCGCCACCACGGGGGCAACGGCGTAAGGCCAGATCAACAGTGTTTTGTAGATGGCGGCGCCCTTGAGGACGCGATCCGCCATGACCGCCAGCAACAGCGCAATGCACAGGCCGCTGCCCGCCACAAGTACCGAGAAAAGTGCCGTTGTCTTGAAGGACTCAAGGTAAGTGGCGTCGGCGAACAGGGCTTTGAAGTTCTCCAGCCCCACAAATTCGCTGGAAGTGCCAAACGCGTCCTGGCTCAAAAAGCTTTGGTACAGCGCATTGCCAGCCGGCCAGAAAAAGAAAATCAGCACCACCGCCATTTGCGGCGCGATCAGCAGCCAGGGCAGCCAGCCCGAGCGAAACAGGACCCGCTTCTCAACTGCCATGCTGCTGATTCGCTACCGTTAAAGCGGGTCAGCCCTTGCTGTTGGCCTTCTGGAAACGCTCCAACTGCTCATTGCCGCGCTTTACCGCGGTGTCCAAAGCTTCTTTGGCCGTTTTCTTGCCTGCCCAAACCTGTTCGAGTTCTTCGTCGTTGATGGTGCGAATCTGCACGAAATTGCCCAAACGGATGCCACGCGACTTGTCAGTTGTTTTGCGGATCATCTGGGTCACCGAGACATCTGTACCGGGGTTTTCCTTGTAGAAGTTTGACTTGTTGGTCAGCTCATAGGACGCTTTGGTCAGCGGCAAATAGCCTGTACGCTGATGGCTCTTGGCGGCTTCTTCGGCCACCGAAAGGCGCGCCAGGAACTGCGCTACGCCTTTGTAGTCTTCGGCTTTTTTGCCGGACATGACCCACAGGCTGGCGCCACCGATGACGGTGTTCTGTGGGGAACCTGGCACGTCCGGGTAGTAGGGCAGAGCGCCAATCCCGGCGGCGAACTTGGAGTTGCGCTTGATGTTGCCGTACAGCGCGCTGGAACCCGTCAACATCGCGCATTCGCCCGAGACAAACGTCGCATCAGCCAGATTGCCCCGGCCCTTGTAGACCAGAAGCCCTTGCTTTGACATATTGGCCAGATTTTCGATGTGGCGCACATGCAATGGCGTGTTGAAGTTAAGCCGCGCATCCATGCCGCGCATGCCGTTGCCCTTGGTGGCGAACTCGGTGTTGTGCCAGGCCGAGAAGCTCTCCAGCTGCGTCCAGCTCATCCAGCTGCTGGCGAACGGGCATTTGTGGCCACTGGCTTTGAGCTTGGCGGCGGCCAACGCGACTTCGGGCCAGGTGGTGGGCGGTTTCTCGGTATCAAGCCCGGCAGCCTTGAAGGCGTCCTTGTTGTAGTGGAACACTGTGGTGGAACTGTTGAACGGGAAGCTCAACATTTCTCCGTTGGGGGCCGTGTAATAGCCGGCCACTGCGGGCACATAGGCGCTGGTGTCAAACGGCACACCGGCCTTTTTCATGACCTCACCCACCGGGATGATGGCGGTTTTGCTGGCCATCATGGTGGCGGTGCCAACTTCAAACACCTGCAGAATGTGGGGCGCGTTGCCTGCGCGAAAGGCGGCAATGGCGGCAGTCATGGACTCGTCATAGGAGCCCTTGAACGTTGGCACCACCTTGTAGTCCTTCTGCGTGGCGTTGAAGTCTTTGGCAAGGTCATTGACCCATTCACCTAAAGCGCCGCCCATGGAATGCCACCACTGAATCTCAGTTTGGGCCTGGGCAGACAAAGCGAGTGTGGCCAGCAGTGCTGCGGCCGTGATTTTGAATTTCATAAGGTTTCCTCTTGCAAAGGGCATCAGCCTAACCGCC
>JANMCB010000223.1:0-4576 GCA_031360805.1 Rhodoferax sp. | reverse complement strand
GAAGTGGGGCGCCAGTTGGGTTTGGTGGACGATGCGCGCTGGGAGTCGTTCAGCCGCAAGCGGGAGGCTGTTTCACGTGAAACAGAGCGCCTGCGTTCCATCTGGGTCAGCCCGAAGAACCTGGAAGCCGCCGAGGCCGAGCGGGTGTTTGGCAAAGTGCTCGAACATGAATACAGTCTGGCCGACCTGTTGCGCCGCCCAGAGATGAACTACGCGGCGCTGATGTCTTTGGCGGGTGGCAAGTTCGCGCAGGAGGGCGGCGAGCACGCCCCGGAAGTTATTGAGCAGATCGAGATTTCAGCGAAGTATTCAGGCTATATCGACCGCCAGCGCGATGAAGTCGAGCGCGCAGCCCACTACGAGCATTTGAAGCTGCCAGACGATCTGGACTATTTGCAGGTGACTGCGCTAAGTATCGAGGCGCGCCAGAAGCTGAGCAAACACAGGCCTGAAACGCTGGGTTTGGCCTCGCGCATTTCCGGCATCACGCCAGCCAGCATTTCGCTCCTTTTGGTCCACTTGAAGAAGCGTGGCTACAAACACTTTTCAACCCGCACGTCACACATAGGTGAGCCGGGGTCTCTGGAAATTCCGGTGACCGAGGTCGCGGTTTGAACCGTTTTGCAAATCCTGAGGCAAATGTACCGTCAAGGCAGGTCCTTGAGGCCGGCGCTACGCAACTCGGTTTGGCGTTGAGCGCAGGGCAGGTGGATGCCCTGCTGGCCTACCTCGCACTCATCGAGAAATGGAACAAGGTCTATAACTTGACAGCGGTGCGGGACCCTGCCGACATGCTGACGCACCATGTGCTGGACAGTCTGGCGGTGGTGGCGCCCCTGCGGGTTCAGCTTGCGGCAATGGCGTATGCCCTGGACGGCGCGGACGAGGGTCAAGTCGGGCCGCTTTTTCGCCTGCTTGATGTCGGAGCTGGCGCGGGGTTGCCCGGTGTGGTTATTGCCATTTGTTACCCCCAGGTACAGGTGGATTGCATCGACACAGTGGCAAAAAAAGCCGCGTTCATCAACCAGGTGGCGGTTTCGCTCAAACTCCCAAATTTGCGCGGTTTGCACAATCGCGTGGAGAAACTGACCTCGCAAAACCCCAAGGAACAATACGATGTGATCTGCTCCCGGGCCTTCGCGTCGTTGGGCGATTTCACCCGCCTTTCGGCTGCCGCGTTGAAAGAGGGTGGTGTTTGGCTGGCCATGAAGGCCAAAAACCCGGCCGAGGAATTGTCAGCCCTGGGGCCGTTGGTTGAGGTGTTTCACGTGGAACAACTCGCAGTTCCCGGCTTGGACGCCGAGCGGCGAATCGTCTGGATGCGTAAGTCAGCGTAACTTCTAGTTCGGACAAGGTGCTTTCAACAGGGTTCGCAAGATAACAGTTCGGTTTCACTAGTGGGCGCGCCGGACAGGCCGGGGTGGGTAGCTACGCGAATGTCCTCCGCTTCGCTCCCCCTTTACTTCGCTCCGCCACCCACCCCGACCTGCCCGGCAACAACGGCGATTCTTCAGCAACGGTCGAACACCCGCACTTTTAACCGGATCTGGGCGATGGGGCAAACGTCATAGCGGCGTAAAGGAGGAGCCGGCGGCCCTAAGCCGCCGCGGGGGACAGCCGCTATGGCGTTTGCCCCATCGCCCAGATCCCGCCAAAGAGCCGCTTTTTGATGAACTGACTCCGGAAATGGGAAGCCAACACCAGCGCATGCCGTAAACTCCAAGGCAAGGCACAAAACGCCAATAGGCAATAAACCCAAAAATGTTCGGCATCACCGATTACGGCACCTTCATTGTCACCATACTTCTCTTTTTGCTGGTACCCGGCCCCGGCAATCTGGCGCTGATTACTTCCACCACCAAGGGTGGGATCAAGGGCGGTTTTGGGTCCATTTTTGGCGTTCTGGTGGGAGACCAAATTCTGATGTGGCTGGCCATCGCCGGCATGGCTGCGGTGATAGCTGCCTATCCGCAGGCGTTTTCTGCGGTGCAGTGGCTGGGCGCCGCTTACCTGGGTTGGCTCGGCATCAAGATGCTGCTGGCCAAACCAGGCGATGCGCCTATTTTGAACATCCGGCCAAGCCACTATTTTCGCCAGTCGATGCTGATCACCTTGCTCAACCCCAAGGCCATCGTGTTTTACATGGCCTTCTTTCCGCTGTTTATCGACCCGGCGCGCCATCAGGGCATGACGACCTACCTGGCCATGACCATCACCAGTGCTGCACTCATGTTTCTTTACGGTTTGACCTCGGTCCTGCTCACGCATTTCCTGGCTGAGCGGTTTCGCAGCAACCCGGTATTGGGCCGCGCGCTTGAGAAAATCGCAGGTCTGTGTCTGGTGGGATTTGGCATCAAGCTTGCCGTGACCAAATAGAACTAACAAAACCAGCTGCACACCGATGGCCAAAATTTTCTGCATTGCCAACCAAAAGGGTGGCGTCGGCAAAACCACCACCACTGTCAATCTGGCGGCCGGTCTGGCAAAAATCGGTCAGCGTGTGCTGATGGTCGATCTGGACCCGCAAGGCAATGCCACCATGGGATCAGGCGTTGACAAGCGAAAACTGGCGCTTTCAATTTACGATGTGCTGCTGGAGTCAGCCACCATCGCCGAGGCCCGCGTCAAAAGCAGCAAGCTGGTGGAGGCAGGTTGCGGTTACGACATTCTGGGTGCCAACCGCGAGCTGGCTGGTGCTGAAGTTGAACTGGTCGAGGTGGAGCGGCGCGAGAAGCGGCTCAAGAATGCGCTGGCCGCAGTGAATCAGGATTACGATTTCATTCTGATTGATTGCCCGCCATCGCTTTCCTTGCTGACCCTGAACGGCCTGTGCTGCGCGCACGGCGTGATCGTCCCCATGCAGTGCGAATATTTTGCACTGGAAGGCCTGACCGACCTGGTCAATACCATCAAGCAGGTGCATGCCAACCTGAACAAGGACCTGGCCATCATCGGGCTCTTGCGCGTCATGTTTGACCCACGCATCACCTTGCAGCAGCAGGTCAGCGAGCAGCTCAAGTCACATTTTGGCGACAAGGTGTTCAACACCGTCATCCCGCGCAATGTGCGCCTGGCCGAAGCGCCGAGCTACGGTGTGCCGGGCGTCGTATTTGACCCCTCGAGCAAAGGCGCGCAAGCATTTACTACATTTGCAGTAGAAATGGTCGAAAGAATCGCCAAAATGTGAGTTTTTGCGAGATTTTCCCCGATTTAACCGCAGTATTTGCCTCTAGCCCGCGTAAAACATAAATAGTTTGCTACTTTTAACATAGCTATTTTCTCCTGACAATTTGACACCGTGAGTTGCCCGTTCAACCCCGTAATGTGATGCCGACCCAAGTTCTTCTGCTGCCCGGCTGGCTTGATTCCGACCCCGACCACTGGCAGAGCCGCTGGGAGCGCCTGCATGCCTATGAGCGGGTTGTCCAGCATGACTGGGAGCAGCCGCTTCGGGGTGACTGGATCACCCGGCTCGAAGAAGTTGTGCTGGCGCACCCGCCCGAGCAGCCCATAGTGCTGGTCGCACACAGTCTGGGTTGCCATCTGGTGGCCGCATGGGCGGCGGTTTCACGCCATGCACACCGCGTGCATGGCGCGCTGCTGGTGGCACCGCCCGACGTCAGCCGTGCTGACTTTCCGGCGCAAATGCACAGTTGGCGCAAACCGGTATTGACTGCCTTGCCGATGCCCGCAACCTGCGTTGTCTCCAGCAACGACCCGTTTTCCAGCCTGCCAGCCAGCCAGACCCTGGCCAAGGTGTGGGGCGCGCACTGCGTTGAGGCGGGGCCGGTGGGCCACCTCAACGCTGCATCGAACCTGGCCGACTGGCCGCAAGGCCATGCGCTGCTGCTGAGTCTGGTCGCACAAGCCGCACCAACCTCAGCCATCCTTTGACAGGCCGGCATTCGCCTCCCATAAAACCAGACCATCACAGAGAGACTATTCATATGGCAACCAAACGACTCAAAGGCCTGGGCCGCGGACTTGAGGCCTTGCTCGGACCCACGGTGGACGACGCCGCGGCCAATGCCGGCCCAGGCGGGCCGGGTCTGCCGGCGTCGCTGCTGCTCACCGACATGGTGCCCGGCCAATACCAGCCGCGTACCCGCATGGACGAGGGCGCGTTGTACGAGCTGGCCGAGAGCATCAAGGCCCAAGGCATCATGCAGCCGATTCTGGTTCGCCAGCTTTTGAATGGCGACAAAACGGGCGCCAACCAGGGCAAGTACGAAATCATCGCTGGCGAGCGGCGGTTCAGGGCGGCCCGCCTGGCTGGGCTGGAAAGCGTGCCAGTGCTGGTGCGCGATGTGCCAGATGAGTCGGCCGCGGCCATGGGCCTGATTGAGAATATCCAGCGCGAAGACCTCAACCCACTGGAAGAAGCGCAGGGTCTGCAACGTCTGGTCAAAGAGTTTGGGCTCACTCACGAACAGGCGGCCCAGGCCGTCGGGCGCTCGCGCAGCGCTGCCAGCAACTTGCTGCGGCTGCTGAATTTGGCCGACCCCGTGCAAACCATGCTGATGGCGGGCGACCTGGACATGGGCCACGCCCGCGCCTTGCTGGCGCTGGACCGGGT
>JANMCB010000219.1:0-7195 GCA_031360805.1 Rhodoferax sp. | reverse complement strand
GCCGGGCCGGTGCCGCCCGTGGTGAGCACCAGGGCGCACTTCAAATCGACCAGTTCGATCAAGGCCTGACTGATGAGAAGCTGCTCGTCAGGAATCAGGCGCGCTTCAAAGCTGATCGGGTTTTTCAGCGCGCGGGTCAGCCAGTCCTTCAAAGCGGGCAGGCCCTTGTCTTCGTAAACGCCACTGGAAGCACGGTCGCTGACGCTGATCACGCCAATTTTCACGGCATCGGGAACGGCCGTGCTCATGGTTTGTAAGCCGCGTCGTCTGCGACATCGTCATTTTGCGCATTCTCGGGCGACAGCTGCGCGCGCACCAACTGGAAAATATCGCGAAACGCACGACCATGGCGCACGGCCTGGCCAGGCAGCTCGGGCTTGGCGTCCTTGCGCGCCTGGCGGATCAAGGCACGCAACTGCTGCGAATCGGTTTGCGGGCTTTTGTCGATCCACTCGCCGAAGGCGCTGTCGTCGGCAATCAGCCGGTCACGCCAGGTTTGCGCCAGGTGCAAGGCCAGCGTTTCTGATGCCGAGCCACTGTGCTGTTCATGCAGCACGGCCTTGATGGATTCGACCACCGCCGGCTCCAGCAGCCGCATCTGCTTGCCGATGAACTGCATCTGGCGGCGTTTGCCTTCAAAATTGGTGATGCGCTTGGCTTCAACCACGGCGTCCTTGAGCTTTTCGGACAAGTCCAGCCGGGCCATGAAATCGGGGCGAAGGGTGAGCAAATCTTCACCCAGCTTCTGCAATGCCAGGCTTTCTTTCTTCTCGTCGGTGCGGCTCATCGCGTCGGTGCCCTTGAGCTCCTTTTTAAGCTCGATATCGAGCTCGCTGCCTTCGGCGACGAAATGGCCCTTCACAAAATAGCCTTTGGTGGGTTTACGAGACATTGATGGAGGTGCCCAAACGGTGTGGATGACAGCCAAGTATCATAGCGCCCGATATGACGAAACCAAACTCCCCCCGCGCGACCCAAAAATCCTCTGGCGAATCCGCCCCCCAGAGCGGCTTCAGCTATAGCCGCCCGTTCTTTGAAGAGTTGGTTGACACGGCACTGGCGCACGCCAAAAAACTCGGCGCGACCGACGCTGGCGCCGAGGCGTCTGAAGGCTGCGGCTTGAGCGTGTCGGTGCGCAAGGGCGAGCTCGAAAACGTCGAGCGCAACCGTGACAAATCGTTGGGAATCACGGTTTACATGGGCCATCGCCGGGGCAATGCCAGCACGTCAGACTTTTCCACGGCCGCCATCAAGCAAACCGTGCAGGCCGCCTTTGACATCGCGCGCTTCACCGCAGAAGACCCGTTTGCAGCCTTGCCGGATGATCAGGACGTGGTGCCCGAGTCTGAGCAGCGCACGGACCTTGACCTGTTTCATCCGTGGGACGTGACCAGCGAGCAGGCCGCCGGGCTGGCGATGGCTTGCGAGGCGGCAGCGCTCAAGACCAGCAAACGCATCACCAACAGTGAGGGCGCCGGCGTTTCAGCCCAGCAATCGCACTTTTTCACCGGCTACACCAACGGATTTCGCGGCGGCTATGCTAGTTCACGCCATTCCATGTCGGTCTCGCCGATCGCGTCCAGCCCCGGCCGGGGTGCCGACATGCAGCGCGATGCCTGGTATAGCTCGCAGCGCAACGCCTGCGATCTGGCTGCGCCAGAAGCCATCGGGCGCTATGCCGCCCTGCGCGCGCTGAGCCGGTTGAATTCACGCAAAATTGCCACGACACAGTGCCCCGTGCTGTTCGAGTCGCCGCTGGCTGCTGGTCTTCTGGGTGCCTTTGTTCAGGCCATCAGCGGTGGCGCCCTGTACCGCAAGAGCTCATTCCTGCTTGACTCACTGGGCAAGCAGGTCTTGCCCCGTCACATCGACATTTTTGAAGACCCGTTTGTGATTGGCGGTAAAGGCAGTTCGCCGTTTGATGACGAAGGTGTGCGCGTGAAGGCGCGCCAGGTGGTTCGATCGGGCGAAGTGCAGGGCTATTTTTTGGGCAGCTACTCAGCCCGCAAATTGGGCATGAAGACCACCGGCAATTCGGGCGGATCGCATAACCTGGTGCTGACCTCGCGCCAGACCCGTGCGGGTGATGACCTGGATGCGATGATTCAGAAACTCGGCACCGGCCTTCTGGTGACTGAACTGATGGGCAGTGGTGTGAACTACGTCACCGGTGACTATTCACGTGGCGCCAGCGGTTTTTGGGTGGAGAAAGGCTGCATCGCCTACCCGGTGCACGAGATCACCATCGCGGGCAACATGAAGGCCATGCTCAAAGGCATTCAGGCGGTTGGCGCCGATGCCTACAACTACGGCGCCAAAACGGTAGGGTCGATTTTGGTGAACCGGATGAAGGTGGCCGGGAGCTAGACAATTTTTCGACGGGCCGCCCCTAGAAAAGTTAGCCCCCTTGGGGGGCAGCGACCCGCGAAGCGGCGGAGTGTGGGGGAAAGTTAACCCGCCAGCGCCGCCTTCACCGCCGCCGAGACCTGGCCCATATCCGCCTTGCCGGCCAATTGGGCTTTGACCAAACCCATCACTTTGCCCATGTCGCCCGGGCCGGCTGCGCGGCCAAGCTCGGCAGACAGCGTGGCGACGATGGCTTTGACCTCGGTCAGCACCTCGTCAGCGCTCAGGCGTTTGGGCAGGTAGGCTTCCAGCACCGGGAGTTCTGCCGATTCCCTGTCGGCCAGGTCCATGCGGTTGGCTTGCGTGAACGCGGTGATCGAGTCTTTGCGCTGCTTGATCAGCTTGTCAACAATGGCGATCACGGCTACGTCGTCGACCACCACGCGCTCATCCACCTCTTTTTGCTTGATGGCAGCCAGCAACAGGCGAATCGTGCCCAGCCGCTCGGCATCTTTGGCGCGCATGGCGGTTTTCATGTCTTCGGTGATGGTGTCTTTAAGCGTCATGGTGGTGCTCCGAGGTTTATTGTGAATGCGCCCATAAAAAAAGCTCGCCTGAGCGTCCCCGGCGAGCTTTTGTGCCCTTGCTTTTCAGCGAAAGGGCAGCCTGATTCAAATGATCAGAACAGCTTCTTGGGAAGCTGCATCGAGCGGATACGCTTGTAGTTGCGCTTGACGGCGGCTGCCTTCTTGCGCTTGCGCTCGGCGGTGGGCTTCTCGTAGAACTCGCGCGCGCGCAAGTCAGTCAAAAGGCCCAATTTTTCGATGGTGCGTTTGAAGCGGCGAAGTGCGACGTCAAAAGGCTCGTTTTCTTTGATACGGACGGTTGTCATTAATTAAAAAGTTTCCGAAATTGTGCGAAAAATCATCACTGGAAGATCAGGCCGAATGATGCGTTTCTCGCGGTGTTCCCCCACTCAATGTTGATCAGGCAGTGGGGGTTTGCCAGCAAAGCCTTGGATTATATCGTTTTCGCAGATGCAATGCCAGGCCAAGAGCGGTTTTTGGCCGCCAGCCCATGCGCGCAGGCAAAGGCGCTGGCCCAGGCCCATTGGAAGTTGTAGCCACCCAGCCAGCCCGTCACATCAACCACTTCGCCGATGAAGTACAGCCCGGCCTGGCGCGACTCCATGGTTTGACTTGAAAGCTCGCGGGTGTTCACGCCGCCAGCGGTGACTTCCGCCTTTTTGTAGCCTTCAGTGCCGGTCGGACTAATGTCCCAGCGGGTCAGTTTCTCGGCCAGAGCGCTCAATGCCTTGTCGGCGGCTTCGTTCACGGGGCGCTGCCAGGCGCTGTCCTGTGCCACCCAGGCATCCGCCAGGCGCGACGGCACCAGCGCTGCGAGCTCGTTGGCGATCAACTTGCGCGAGCTGTCTTTGGCGTGCATCAGGCGCGCCAGCACATCTTCCAAGGGAGCCAGGTTCAAGCGAATGGGCGTTCCCTCCTGCCAGAGACTGGATATTTGCAGGACGGCCGGGCCACTCAAGCCACGGTGGGTAAAGAGCAGGTCTTCCAGAAAGGAGGTTCGGGACTTTTTGGAGCCAGTTTCGATACGAACCGGGAGTGACAACCCGGAAAGCGACGCGTAGGGCGCCCAGGCGGCGCCGTCAAACGTCAATGGCACCAAAGCGGGGCACGGCTCGATCACGTTCAGGCCGAATTGGCGGGCGATGCGGTAGCCGAAATCTGTCGCGCCGATTTTTGGAATCGACAACCCACCCGTGGCCACCACCACGGCCGGCGATTGCACCGGCCCGCGATCGGTTTGAATTTCATAGCCCAGGTCCCCAATAGCAGCCCCGCCGATACTTGACCTCGCGATGGATTTAACGCTGCAAGGCTGCCACCGCGTCACCTGGCCCGCGTCACACTCGGCCAGCAGCATCGTGATCAAATCTTCCGCCGAGCGGTCACAAAAAAGCTGGCCTTTGTGCTTTTCGTGGAATGCAATGCCGTGGCGCGTGATCAGGTCGATGAAATGCTGCGGCGTGTAGCTGGCCAGAGCCGAGCGGCAAAATTTCGGGTTGTCGCTCAAAAAGTTGGCCGCTGTGACATCACGGTTTGTGAAATTGGCCCGACCGCCGCCTGATATGCGGATTTTCTCGGCGACTTTTTCGCTGTGGTCAATCAGCAGGACCTTGCAGCCCAACTGGCCCGCTACGCCCGCGCAAAAAAGTCCGGCCGCGCCTGCTCCGATGATCACCACGTCAAAAGAATTCATGGCACGCAGTGTGCCTGATTGAAGGCAGGCGCCAGGTCAGCCTGCGGCCAGGCGCTGCAAAGGTTCCTGCAAGGCCATGGCCACCCCTTTGACCACGTCGCCCACCACCATCACGGCGGGGCTGCCCATGGCACCTTCCTCAATGGCAGACGTCAAGTTGGCAAGCGTGGTGACCAGGTGGCGCTGGTCGGCCAGGGAGGCGTTCTGAATGACCGCCACTGGCGTGTCGGGTGCAAGGCCGGTCAGCAACTCGCTCTGGATGCGCTGCACACCGCTCACGCCCATGTAAATCACCAGCGTCAGCTTGGCATCCCGCGCGGTGGCTGCAAGCGCTTTCCAGTTGGTGCCCACGTCGTTTGGCTTGGCGTGGCCAGTCACAAACACCACGCCATGGGCGTGTTCACGGTGCGTTAGCGGCACACCCAGTGACGTCACAGCCGCAAGACCCGACGTGATGCCGTTGACAACCGTGACCTGCACCCCGGCGGCCTTCAAATGTTCCACCTCTTCACCGCCCCGTCCAAAAATGAACGGGTCGCCACCTTTGAGGCGGACCACGGTTTCACCCTCGCGCGCGGCCATGACCATCAGCTTCTCGATGAAGGCCTGCGGGGTGGACTTGCAGCCACCGCGCTTGCCAACGTACACAATGCGGGCATCCGCGCGCGCGTAGGTTTTGACGATGTCGTCGTTGACCAGGTCGTCAACCAATAACACCGTTGCAGCCTGAATGGCTTTGACCGCCTTGACGGTGAGCAACTCCGGATCGCCCGGTCCGGCGCCCACCAGGGTGCAGCGTCCGGCATCCGAACTCAAGCTTGTTTGGGTGCGCCTTGCAGCTTGAACCGGTGGGATGTTTGCGTTTTTCATAATTGCCTGGACAGCAGCAAGATGTGTTCCACCTGTTTTGCGATGGAAGGTGGCACCGCAATGGTGCGCTCAGTCACGCCTTGAATGTAGTCAGCGGTGGTTTTGGCGTCAAACGACTTCGGCAGGTCGGGCAAGGTAGGCAAGGTTCCCGGCTGGGCTTCTTGCAGTGTGGTCTTTTGCCCGCGAAGGAAAGCGTCCATGTGGGGCATGCGCCGCGCGTCCGCAACGGACTCACCCTCCGTGCCGCGCAACAGCATGGCATTGGATTGCATCAGCACAAAAGTTGCCGCCATGGACACGGCGTACTCGGGATGGGTATAGCTGGACACGAGCAGGCTTTTGCCCGCGCAGGGGTTCATCAGCTTGACGACGCTGTGTGCCGAATTGCGCAAGTTCACCACCCGGCGCACGTCCAGCAGGCGTTGCAAACCGGGGCACAACACGCCGGTTGGCGCAAACATGACTTGCCCGGGTGAGATCGATTCCACCTTGTCAACGGCGGGAATGCCAAGCGCCTCCAGCACGGCCGATGTGTAAACCCGGCTTGGTTCGCTAGCCATTCCATGCACCAGCACCGGCAGGCCTTCACGCGCCAGCAGCAGCGCCAGCAAGGGCGTGAGCGCGGGCAGCTTGCGGGCGCCGTTGTAGCTGGGTATCACGATCACCGGCGCGCCACTGCCGGCTGGCACGCGGTTCAGCCGCGCGTGGGTTGCATCCAGAAAACCCGCCATCTCCTGCTCCGTCTCGCCCTTGATGCGCATCGCCAGGCAAAACGCGCCGGTTTCAAGGTCGGTCACGTCGCCATCCAGCACCTGGCCAAACAGGTCCGTCGCCTGCTCCCGGGTAAGTGCCCGCGCGCCGTCGCGCCCGCGTCCAATTTCCTTGATGTATTTGCCGATGCCCATGGTTTGATAGTGTTTGGGCTGGATTGTCCCTGATGGTTGATGACATTGAGCTATATGGCGAATGAAGGCCGTGGGCTCGTCGCACGGCGGGACGCAGGGGTTTAGTGAGACTGGCGCCACTTTTCCAGCAGCTTCGCCTCCCTGCTCGCCGCCAGCCCGGCCTTCAGTGGCAGATCAAGCTGGCTGGCGGTTGAGGGTGAAACATTGGGGTAGCTTCGGATAGTTTCAATATGCTATATATTAAATAGCAAACTTTGTATATAATACGAGGTCTGTAGGCCAATTTAACTGATTTTTTGACAAATTTGACGGTAAAATCAGTCATAATAAACTTGCAGGTTAATTTTTGGAGCCAATATCCCATGATGCGTGTTGTTTTTTTTGCCCTCTGTTTCAGCCTTGCGTGGGCTTCACAAGCCATGACGGTCGAAGTACAGGGCAATGTGGTGTTTGCCACAGGCCCCGTCGAGGACGATCTTGCCAAATTTCAGGCGGCGTTCGAGAAGCCCGGCATTGATACCGTGGCGTTTGTCAATTCGCCGGGTGGCGACTTGTGGACTGGCTTGCGCGTCGGGCGTTTGATTGCCGAGAAGGGTTATCACACGGTGATTGCGGGCGCCTGCGTGTCGGCCTGTTCCATCATGTACATGGGCGGGAAGCAACGCACCTTTTCAGACGCCTTCAGGCCCGCGCAGACCTTCATTGGAATTCATGGCGCGCATGACCGGGCCACCAAGGTGGTCAACCCGATTTTGCAGCCGCAAATATTCGCGTTTTACCGTCAGAATATGTCT
>JANMCB010000200.1:0-4192 GCA_031360805.1 Rhodoferax sp. | reverse complement strand
TGGTCGACCTGCCCGTCGGCAGGCAACGCTACGGCTTGCTGCTGAACGATGACGGCGGCATCATCGATGACCTGATGTTTTTCCACCGGGAAGCTGACATTTTCGTCATCGTCAACGGAGCCTGCAAAGTCCAGGACATCGCGCACATCCAGCAAAAAATCGGACATCGCTGCCAGGTGATTCCCCTGCCACAATTGGCCCTGATGGCTTTGCAAGGTCCGCAGGCTGTCAAGGCGCTGGAACGACTTTGTCCCGGTATTGAAAAGCTCGTTTTCATGACGGGTGGCACCTTCCACATTGCCTGCGACAGCCATGGCCCGCATCAGACCATCGAATGTTTTGTGACCCGCAGCGGCTACACAGGAGAGGACGGGTTTGAAATTTCTGTGCACGAAATGCAGGCCGAAGCGCTCGCCCATGCCTTGCTCGCGCAGCCCGAAGTCATACCGGTTGGACTCGGTGCGCGAAATTCATTGCGACTGGAAGCTGGATTGTGTCTTTACGGCAACGACATTGACACTACGACCGACCCAGTGGAGGCAGGACTCACCTGGGCCATCCAGAAAGTGCGCCGCACCAGTGGCGCCCGCGCAGGCGGCTTTCCGGGGGCCGCCAAAATCTTGGCACAAATTCCAAATGCCTTTGGCGAGTCCATTCCCCTGACCAGGCGACGGGTGGGGCTCATCGCGCAGGAACGCATTCCAGTGCGTGACCACACCGAATTGCAAGACCTCGACGGCCATCGCATCGGAGAAGTCACCAGCGGCCTGCTGGGGCCCAGCATCGACACGCCCGTCGCTATGGGATACGTCGCGGCGCCCTTCTCCGCTTTGGGCACCCGCATCCATGCGATGGTGCGCGGCAAACCTGTGCCGATGGTGGTGTCTGCGATGCCATTTGTTCCCAACCGCTACTTTCGCGGCTAGTTTACTTTCGTCACCCCTTCTTTCCAAATCATTGCAGGAGAATCCCATGAGCATCAAGTACACCGAAGACCACGAATGGCTGGCCGTTGCCGGCGACGTCGCCACCGTGGGCATTACCCACCATGCCCAGGACGCGCTGGGCGATGTGGTTTTTGTCGACCTTCCTGAGGTTGGCAAGACTTTTGCCTCCAGGGAAGTGGCTGGCGTGGTCGAATCCGTCAAAGCAGCCGCCGATGTTTACATGCCGGTTAGCGGCGAGGTGATCGAGGTCAACGAAGCACTTCGCGCCGACCCGTCGCTGGCCAATTCGGACCCGCAGGGCGCGGGCTGGTTCTTCAAGGTCAAGCTGTCAAACCCATCCGAACTGGCAGCGCTGATGGATGAGACGAGTTACACAAGTTTCTCGGCTTGACCATTGCCAGCACTACAACTCCCTGTCGATACAGAGCCCAGAAAATGCTGATGAAATCCAAAACACCCCTTGCCGAGCTTGAAAACGCAACTGAGTTTGTCGCACGCCACATCGGCATTGACGAAGCTGATGAAGCCTTGATGCTCAAGGCAGTGGGCTCAACGTCGCGCCGTGAATTGATCGAAGGCATCGTGCCGCGCGCGATTGCCCGCAGCAGCGCCATGGCGATTCCAGCGGCCATTTCCGAAGCCGCCGCATTGGCTGAACTTAAAGCAATGGCCACCAAAAACAAGGTGTTCAAAAGCTTCATTGGTCAGGGCTACTATAGCAACCACACACCCGGCGTGATCCTGCGCAACATTCTTGAAAACCCGGCGTGGTACACGGCTTACACGCCGTACCAGGCGGAAATTTCGCAGGGTCGCCTTGAGGCGCTGGTCAACTTTCAGACCATGGTGTGTGACCTGACCGGCATGCCTATTGCCAATGCCTCGATGCTGGATGAAGCCACGGCAGCCGCCGAAGCCATGACACTGGCCAAGCGATCCGTGAAAAGCAAGTCCAACACCTTCATCGTCGCAGGCGATTGCCATCCGCAGACGATTGAGGTCATTCAGACCCGTGCCGCGCCGCTGGGCATCACGGTGGTGCTGGCCAACTCTGCGCCGGAATGGCATGCCGCATTGGCCACGGACTATTTCGCCGTGCTGGCGCAATACCCCAGCACCAGCGGACGCATTGACGACCTGCGTGCGGACGTTGAAAAGGTTCACGACAAGCAGGCAGCCTTCATCGTCGCGGCGGACCTGCTGGCGCTGACACTGCTGGTGCCCCCGGGAGAATGGAATGCCGACATCGTGGTCGGCACCACGCAGCGCTTTGGCATGCCCTTGTGCAATGGCGGCCCGCACGCAGCGTACCTGGCGTGCCGCGATGAGTTCAAGCGCTCCATGCCTGGGCGGCTGGTCGGTGTAAGTGTGGACGTGCACGGCAACCCGACCTACCGCCTCGCCCTGCAAACACGCGAGCAGCACATCCGCCGTGAAAAGGCCACCTCCAACATCTGCACTGCGCAAGTGCTGCCTGCGGTGGTGGCGAGCATGTACGCGGTCTACCACGGCCCGCAGGGGCTGACGCGAATTGCAGAGCGCATCGCCAGTTACACCGCCATTCTGGCGCGGGGCTTGAAGCTGCTTGGATTCAACGTGCGGGGCGACAGCGCTTTTGACACGATCAGCCTCAAAACCGATGGCGCCACCACTTCAATCGCCAACCGTGCCATCACAAAAGGGGCGAACCTGCGAACCTACTACCAGGACTACATTTGCATCAGTCTGGATGAAACCACCACCCGCGACGACATTGCGCTGCTCTGGTCGTTCTTTGCAAAGCCGGGTCAGGTGCTTCCGACGGTGGACGAATTCGAACATGGCTTAGAGACATTGATCCCAAAACCGTTGCGCCGCAACAGCCCTTTTCTGACCCACCCGGTGTTCAACACGCACCATTCCGAGACCGGCATGTTGCGTTATATCCGCCGCTTGAGCGACAAGGATTTGGCGCTGGACCGCAGCATGATCCCGCTGGGCAGTTGCACCATGAAACTCAACGCCACCAGCGAGATGATCCCGATCACCTGGCCGGAGTTTGCCAACATCCATCCATTTGCGCCGCGCGACCAGATGCTGGGGTATGCCGAGCTGGACGAACAATTACGCGCCTGGCTGTGCCAGGCCACGGGCTACGCCGGCATCAGCCTGCAACCCAATGCGGGCTCGCAGGGTGAATACGCTGGGCTGTTGGTCATCAAGGCCTTCCTCAAGGCCAAGGGCCAGGCCCATCGCAACATCTGCCTGATCCCCAGCAGCGCCCATGGCACCAACCCGGCCAGCGCCCACATGGCGGGCTTGGCTGTGGTGGTCACCGCATGCGACGCCAATGGCAATGTGGACATGGCCGACCTGAAAGCCAAGTGCGAACAGCACAGTGCCAACCTGGCCTGCATGATGATCACTTACCCCAGCACCCACGGCGTGTTCGAGACGCAAGTGAAAGAGCTGTGCGCGCTGGTGCATTCGCATGGCGGACGCGTGTATGTGGATGGTGCCAACATGAACGCCCTGGTCGGCGTTGCCGCCCCCGGTGAGTTTGGCGGCGACGTCAGCCACCTCAATCTGCACAAGACGTTTTGCATCCCGCATGGCGGCGGCGGACCTGGCGTAGGCCCCGTTTGCGTTGTCGCAGATTTGGTGCCCTACCTCCCAGGACATGTGAGCGGTGGTTTGCCAAGCCAAGGCGTGGGAGCCATATCAGCAGCCCCCTTGGGCAATGCAGCAGTGTTGCCCATCAGCTGGATGTATTGCCGCATGATGGGTCCGGACGGTTTGCAGCAAGCCACCGAGATCGCCATCTTGAGCGCCAACTACATCAGCGCCAAGCTGCGCGACCATTACCCCACGCTTTATGCCAGTGAAAACGGCCACGTCGCGCATGAATGCATTCTGGACCTGCGCCCGTTGAAGGAAACCAGCGGCGGCGCCAACGGCGTCAGCGCCGAAGACGTGGCCAAGCGCCTGATGGATTACGGCTTTCACGCCCCCACGTTGAGCTTCCCGGTGCCCGGCACGCTGATGGTGGAGCCCACCGAAAGCGAAACACTGGACGAGCTGGACCGATTCATCCACGCCATGATCGCAATCCGCGAAGAGATTCGTAAAGTTGAGCGTGGCGAGTGGCCGCAGGACAACAACCCGCTGAAACACGCGCCGCACACTGCCGCCAGCTTGATGGGCACCGAATGGAATCGCCCCTATTCGCGTGAAACCGGCGCCTTCCCGCTCGCCAGCTTGAAAGA
>JANMCB010000194.1:0-2020 GCA_031360805.1 Rhodoferax sp. | reverse complement strand
CTGCCCAAACCGGGCTGGCTCTCGGAAACCCAAAAACTCTGGCCGCAGTGGAAGGTGCAGGGCGAAGAGCTGAAGCAGGCCAAGGCCGACGCCACGCTGCTGTGGATCAAGGCGCAGGAAGATGCCGGGCTGGACATCGTGGGAGACGGCGAGCAGTCGCGCCAGCACTTTGTGCACGGGTTTCTGGAACAGGTGGACGGCATCGATTTTGAGCACAAAGTCACCATGGGCATTCGCAACAACCGTTACGACGCTCAGGTGCCGCAGGTCGTCTCTGCGCTCAAGCTCAAGGGCCGTGTGCATGCGTTTGAGGCGCAACTGGCGCGCGCCCACACCAAGCGGAAACTGAAGTTCACACTGCCCGGACCGATGACCATTGTCGACACCGTGGCCGACCGTTTTTATGGTGACAAGGTGAAGATGGCGTTTGCCTTTGCCGAACTCTTGAACCAGGAAGCGCTGGCGCTGCAGGCCGATGGGGTTGACATCATCCAGTTTGACGAGCCCGCCTTCAACGTCTACATGGCAGACGCCGCCGATTGGGGTGTGAAGGCGCTGGAGCGCGCCGCGCAGGGCCTCACCTGCACCACGGCCGTGCACATTTGCTATGGCTACGGTATCAAGGCCAACAACGACTGGAAGGTTGGCCTGGGCGATGAGTGGCGGCAGTATGAAACGGTGTTCCCGGCGCTGGCCAAAAGCGCCATTCAGCAGGTCAGCCTGGAGTGCTACCACTCGCATGTGCCGCCGCATTTGATGAAGCTGCTGGAAGGCAAAGACGTGATGGTCGGCGTGATAGATGTGGCCAGTGACGTGATTGAAACGCCCGAGCAAGTGGCTGACACCATTGGCCAGGCCCTGCAGTTCGTGCCAAAAAATCGGCTCTTCCCCTGCACCAATTGTGGTCTGGCGCCGATGAGCCGGGAGGTTGCCATCAAGAAGCTCGAAGCACTGGCGCAAGGCGCTGCTTTGGCCCGTCAACGCTACGGAAATTGACATGACCACCACCCCACACAATTTACCAATGGCATCACCCGCCGAGTTGGGTTTTGCGCCGGAGCGCGTTCAACGCCTGCTGGATGTGTTGCAGGACGAGATCAACCGCCAGCGCCTGCCGGGCTGTGTGGCCCTGATAGCGCGCCACGGAAAGGTCGCGCTGTTTCAGAGCCTCGGCTGGCAGCAGGCCGACACGCAAACGCCAATGGCCCCGGATTCGGTGTTTCGCATCTATTCAATGACCAAGCCGATTGTCTCGGTCGCCCTGATGATGCTGTACGAAGAAGGCAAAGTGCTGCTGGGCGACCCGGTGGCGAAGTATTTGCCGGAGTTCGCCAATCAAAAGGTTTTGCAAACAGTGAACGGCGTGGACACCTTGCACACGGTCCATCGGCCCGTAACTGTGCAAGACGTGCTGCGGCACACCGCTGGTTTGACCTACGAGTTTTTGGGTGCTGATTCCGTGCACAAGCAGTACGCGCAAGCCCGCATGGGCACGCGTGATCGCAGCAACGCCGAGTTCATGTCCGCGCTGGCCGCGCTGCCGCTCATCGTCCAGCCGGGCACGGTGTGGGAGTACAGCCGCGCGACCGACGTGGTGGGGCGCCTCGTTGAAGTGATCAGCGGCCAGACGTTGGGCGCCTTCCTGAAACAGAAAATACTCATGCCGCTCGGCATGCACCACACGGCATTCTGTGTGTCGCCCGATCTGCACCACAAAATCGCTGAACCGTTTGCCAAAGACCCGGACGGTGCACCGCAAATGAAGGTGTTCGACGTGCGCACGCCGGTCGCATTCGAATCAGGCGGCGGCGGCCTGGTGTCGACCGCCATGGACTACGCCCGGTTCATGCAGTGCATGCTGAACGGCGGCGAGCTGGATGGCGTGCGCCTGCTCGGCCCCCGCACGGTCGACTTCATGACCGCCGACCACTTAGGCAGCATCCCCATCAACGCAGGTGGCAGCAGCAACTTGATGTCCCCCGGCTACGGCTTCGGCCTGGGCTTCGCCGTGCGAACCGCC
>JANMCB010000173.1:0-5602 GCA_031360805.1 Rhodoferax sp. | reverse complement strand
TTGCTATGTATATAATATCATTGCGATTGGCCAGAATCACTGGCACTAGAGTGACCGCTGCAGGTGATTCGCTTCAAAAGTCTCAGTCGGTACGGCTTTGCTGACCAGAAACCCCTGCATTTCGTCGCAACCCAGCTGGCTGCCTTTAACCGCCGCTGCGTAGAATTGCGCCTGGACTGAAATTTTCAAGGAGCTGGTTCAATGAACAAGATTTACCCAACCGCCTCCCGGGCATTGGATGGCATCATCAAAGATGGGCAACTGCTGGGCGTTGGCGGCTTTGGCCTGTGCGGCATTCCCGAAGCGCTGATTGACGCGGTGCTTCAAAGCGGTGCACAAAACCTGACCGCCATATCAAACAACGCTGGCGTGGACGATTTTGGCCTGGGCAAGCTGCTGCAAACGCGCCAGGTCAAAAAGATGATTGCCAGCTACGTGGGCGAAAACAAGGAGTTTGAGCGCCAATACCTGGCAGGCGAATTGGCGCTGGAGTTCACGCCGCAAGGCACGCTGGCTGAAAAGTTGCGCGCGGGTGGCGCTGGCATTCCGGCGTTCTTCACCAAAACCGGCGTCGGCACGCTGGTGGCCGAGGGCAAAGAGCTGCGCGAGTTTGATGGCGAAACCTATGTGATGGAGCGCTCGCTGGTGCCGGATGTGTCCCTGGTCAAAGCCGCAGTAGCCGACAAAAGCGGCAATTTGCGCTTTAACCTGACCGCCCGCAATTTCAACCCCGCCGTGGCCATGGCCGGAAAAATATGCGTGGTTGAAGTCGAGAAAATTGTCGAAGTGGGCGAACTCGCACCCGATGACATTCACCTGCCTGGCATCTACGTGCACCGCATCGTGTTGAACGCCGCGCCCGAAAAACGCATCGAAAAACGCACCATTACCGAGAAAGCAGGGGTCTGAACATGAGCTGGTCACAAGATCAAATGGCCGCCCGCGCGGCGCAGGAACTCGAAGACGGTTTTTATGTCAACTTGGGCATCGGCATTCCTACGTTGGTGGCCAATTTCGTCCCGGCGGACAAGGAAGTCTGGTTGCAGTCGGAGAACGGCATGCTCGGCATCGGTCCTTTCCCGATTGAATCCGAAGTCGATGCCGACCTGATCAACGCCGGCAAGCAAACCGTGACAACCATCAAGGGCAGCAGCATTTTTGGCAGCCACGACAGCTTTGCCATGATTCGCGGCGGCAAGATCAACCTCTCCATTCTGGGGGCGATGCAGGTCAGCGAAAAAGGCGACCTGGCCAACTGGATGATCCCCGGCAAAATGGTCAAGGGCATGGGCGGCGCCATGGACTTGGTGGCCGGCGTGAAGCGCGTGATCGTGCTCATGGAACACGTGGCCAAAAAGAAAGACGGCACGATTGACCTGAAAATCCTGCCCCAATGCACGTTGCCATTGACCGGCGTTGGCGTGGTGGACCGCATCATCACCGACCTGGCGGTGATGGATGTCACGCCCGAAGGCTTGAAAGTGATCGAGATGGCGCCTGGGGTCACGCGCGAGGCGTTGCAGGCGAAAACAGGTGTGACACTGCTCTGAAGTAGCAGCTGCCTTCCAATTCCAGATCGGCGCGAGAGAAGGCCCGCCGACGCAGGCAGTGCTTCAGCACGGCAATGGGAGTGGTGCCGTCTCCTTCTCAAAACGGTGTGAGAGAAGGCGCGCCGACGCAGACAGTGCTTCAGCACGGCCAGGAGGTGCAACGCCCTATCACGCCGTTTTGAGAAGGAGACTGGAGCGGGTGAGGGGAATCGAACCCCTGTTATTTGCTTGGGAAGCAAGAGTCCTGCCATTAAACGACACCCGCCTGAGTGTCTCTGGCCTCAAGTTTACTTCAGCACATCCCCGATACACAGGTACTTCATCTCCACGTAATCATCCATCCCGTGGTGCGAGCCCTCACGGCCCAGGCCCGATTGTTTCACCCCGCCAAACGGCACGTGTTCGGTCGCCAGAATACCGACGTTGATGCCAACCATGCCGTACTCCAGCGCCTCGCTCACTCGGAAAATGCGGCCCACATCGCGGCTGTAGAAGTAGCTGGCCAAGCCGAATTCGGTGGCGTTGGCGGCATCTACCGCTTCCTTTTCCGTCTTGAAGCGGAACACCGGCGCAAACGGTCCGAAAGTTTCTTCCTTGGCACACAACATGTCGGCGGTGGCTTCTGACAACACGGTCGGTTCAAAAAACTGGCCCTGCAATTTGTTGCCACCAACGGTGAGCTTGCCGCCTTTGGCAATCGCGTCGGCGACGTGCCGCGTGACTTTGTCCACCGCGGCATCTTCAATCAAGGGGCCTTGCATCACGCCGTCTTCAAAGCCGTTGCCCACCTTGAGCGCCTTGACCTTGGCGCTGAATTTGGCGACGAACTGGTCGTACACGCCCTCCTGCACGTAGAAACGGTTGGCGCACACGCAGGTCTGGCCGGCGTTGCGGTATTTGCTGGCCATGGCGCCTTCAACGGCCGAGTCAATGTCGGCATCGTCAAACACGATGAAGGGCGCGTTGCCGCCCAGTTCCAGCGACATTTTTTTCACGGTCGGCGCGGACTGCGCCATCAAAATGCGCCCCACTTCGGTGGAGCCGGTGAAGCTGATGTGGCGCACCACGTCGCTGGCGCAAAGCACCTTGCCGATGGCAATCGAGTTGTCGCTGTCGGCGGTGATCATGTTCAACACGCCTGCGGGAATGCCGGCCCGAATCGCCAGTTCTGCTGCTGCCAGCGCAGTCAGCGGCGTGAGTTCAGCAGGCTTGATGATGACCGTGCAGCCCGCAGCCAGGGCGGGGGCAACCTTGCGAGTGATCATCGCCAGCGGGAAGTTCCACGGCGTGATCGCCGCGCACACGCCGATGGGTTGCTTCACCACCATCAGGCGGCGGTTGTTGTCAAACGTGGGCAGCGTCTCGCCGATCACGCGCTTGGCCTCTTCGGCAAACCATTCCACAAAACTCGCGCCATAGGCGATCTCACCCTTGGCCTCCGCAAAGGGCTTGCCTTGCTCGGCCGTCATGATGCGCGCCAGGTCTTCCTGGTTCGCCATCAGCAAATCAAACCATTTGCGCAAGATGATGCTGCGCTCCTTGGCGGTTTTGGTGCGCCAGGCCGGCCATGCAGCGTTGGCTGCGGTAATCGCAGCTTCAGCATCCGCAGGCCCCAAATTCGCTACGTCCGCCAGCTTGCGGCCGTTGGAGGGGTCGAGGATGTCAAAACGGCTCTTGCCGGGCTGCCATTGGCCGTTGACCAGTGCATCGGTTTTGAGCAGGCTCGGGTCATTGAGCAGCGAGAGGGGAGAGGTCTTCATGTCCATGGGGGTTCCTTTGACGGTGGGGATGGAGTGCTAAAATCTGGTTGAACCAACCAATTTAATTTACATTGTTAGGAGTTGCCATGCAATCAGTCGGGCTATTTGATGCCAAAACGCATTTGAGCGAATACGTGTTGCGTGCCGAGGCGGGCGAGGAGGTCATCATCACCCGGCACAACAAACCTGTCGCCAAGATTGTGCCATTCAATGCCAAAGAGGAGGCGGCGAAAATCCCGAAGTTTGTGCAGCGCACCTTCAATATGGGGGGGCTGCTGGTTGCGGAAACGAATATGAATCATTTGGCAGCGGAGCTTGAGGATATGGAATTCATAAAATTGAATGCTCGCCTTCAGCGTGAAGCCAGAAAAATGTCAACTCGCAAATGAAACTGCCAGACACCAACGTTCTTGTCAATTCAGTCAACGAATTCAGTCCCGGGAAAAAACAGGCTGCAAAATGGATGGAAGCAGCGTTTGACGACAATGCAGGCGTTGGATTTTCATGGTTGGCATTGGTTGGCTTTATGAGAATTTCAACGCGGCGCGGAATCCTGGAGGCCCCGCTTCCAGCAGAGGTCGCGCTTGCATTGATGGATGTCTGGATTTCGCACCCACGGGCCCGGATTCTGCATCCTACCGAGCGGCACGGGGACATCATTGCAAGACTTCTACTCGTCGCCGGAACGGCAGGCAACTTAACCAATGATGCACACCTGGCTGCGCTTTCAATTGAATATGACGCAACCATTGGCACTTTTGACAAAGACTTCAAGCGCTTTCCAAGTGTGAAATTTGATTTGCTCAGACCAACACCAACCCCCTGATTTTGAACTACCGACATGACCGATCCCAAAATGACCGATCCCAAATTTCCTCCCGCCTTCACCACCGGAATCAGCTCTGCGCCCACGCCTTCCTTCTCTGTCGCCGACATCCGCAAAATCTTCCTCGATTTCTTCGCGTCCAAGGGCCACACGGTGGTGCCATCGAGCTCGCTCGTGCCCGGCAACGACCCGACGCTGATGTTCACCAACTCCGGCATGGTTCAGTTCAAGGACGTGTTCCTGGGCACCGACAAACGCAGCTACGTGCGCGCCGCCAGCGTGCAGGCCTGCCTGCGCGCCGGGGGCAAACACAATGACCTGGAGAACGTCGGTTACACCGCGCGCCACCACACCTTCTTCGAGATGCTGGGCAACTGGAGTTTTGGCGACTACTTCAAGCGCGACTCCTTGAAGTGGGGCTGGGAACTGCTGACCCAGGTCTACAAACTGCCGGCCGACAAACTCACCGCCACGGTCTACATTGACGACCAGGAGGCCTATGACATCTGGACGAAAGAGATCGGCCTGCCACCCGAACGCGTGATCCGCATTGGCGACAACAAGGGCAAAAAATACGCGTCCGACAACTTCTGGATGATGGCCGATACAGGGCCCTGCGGCCCGTGCAGCGAAATCTTTTACGACCACGGCGCGCACATTCCTGGCGGGCCACCCGGCAGCCCTGGCGAAGACGGCGACCGCTTCATCGAAATCTGGAACCACGTGTTCATGCAGTTCGACATGCAGGCCGATGGCAGCCTGGTCAAACTGCCCGCACCCTGCGTGGACACCGGCATGGGCCTGGAGCGCTTGGCCGCCATCCTGCAACACGTGCACAGCAATTACGAGATCGACATTTTTGACGCGCTGATCAAAGCCGCAGGGCGTGAAACGGGCGTGACAGATTTGAACAACAAGAGCCTGCGCGTGATTGCCGACCACATCCGCGCAACTGCGTTTTTGGTGAGCGACGGCGTGCTTCCTTCAAGCGACGGACGCGGCTACGTGCAGCGCCGCATCATCCGCCGCGCGATTCGCCACGGCTACAAGCTGGGGCAGAAGAAACCGTTTTTCCACAAGTTGGTGGCGGATTTGGTGGCGCAGATGGGGGAAGCTTATCCCAAGCTCAAGACGGATGAGAAACGCATCACTGAAGTGCTGAAGGCCGAGGAGGAGCGCTTCTTTGAGACGCTGGCCATCGGCATGGATATTCTTGATGAAGCTACGCAAAACCTTGACGACGACGCTGCTGAGAATGTCGGCCTGCCGGATTTCAACATCACAAGTGCTTCCGGTATCCAACCTGCAAGAATAAGGATGATCCCAGGGGACGTAGCATTCAAATTGCACGACACCTATGGTTTTCCATTTGACCTGACCGCCGATGTTTGCCGTGAACGAGGAATGCAAGTCGACGAAGCCGGCTTCAACGCCGCCATGGACAAGCAAAAGTCCCAGGCCCGCGC
>JANMCB010000169.1:0-6870 GCA_031360805.1 Rhodoferax sp. | reverse complement strand
GCGCGAGCAATGCTTCAAAATGCCCTCGCGCGTCTCGAAACTGAGATTCAGTCCGTCAAACAGCGGGTAGCGCGCCTCCAGTTCATCGACCACGCGCAGGCTTTGCAGGTTGTGCTCAAAACCACCAAAGGTGGCCATGCTGTCATTGAGCGCATCCTGCCCGGCGTGGCCAAACGGCGTGTGGCCAAGGTCGTGCGCGAGGCTGATGGCTTCGACCAGGTCTTCGTTCAAACGGAGAGTTCGCGCCATCGAGCGCCCCAACTGGACCACCTCCAGCGAATGCGTGAGCCTGGTTCGAAACAGGTCGCCTTCATGGTTCAAGAATACCTGGGTCTTGTAAACCAGCCGCCGAAACGCCGTGGAGTGAACGATGCGGTCCCGATCGCGCTGAAATTCCGTGCGCGTTGGCGCCGCTGCCTCGGCGTGGCGACGCCCGCGCGACCGGGCCGGGTCACAGGCGTATGGGGCCAGCGCAGACTGGCAGATTGACAACGACGGGAGGGCCGGCGGGCGCGGTACGGCAGGGCTGGGAGATGCAGTGCTCAAGGTTTGGCGGGATTGATCGGCGTCAGCGGGGCAGGAACCGTTGGATCGTAGACACTTTCTGTAAACCCGGTTGGCAAAAAGTCAGTGTCAGCAAAGCCGGTATCGACTGCAGGCGTGGCCGCCCCCGTACTGGATTGCGCTTGCGCCTCGGCCTCGGCTTCAGCTTGATCCACCAGCGCGGCTCTTCTGGCAAATTCAGATTCGGTGTCAGACACCTTGGCAGGCGGTGCAGGTGTTTCGTGAAACAGCGCCCAGACCGATTCCGAATTGCTTTCATGCGCGTCGGGCAGCGCTGCCGGACCGTCGTGCTCGTAAGCGCCACCTGGCGGTCTGGTGCTGGCGGGTCGTGCAACGCGTTTTGGCAAATTTTTCATGGCAACCCCAATGTGCAGTATCGTCGGCAAGAATTATTGGAAGATTTTGGCACCAGTCGCAGGCCGCGTCGGCGGGAAGCATCAATGCCCACGTTGACGGCGCCAAATCATGGTGCATGAATCTGGCCTACACCGACTTTCTGACACTCGCCAATCTCGAAAACACTATATAAACAGTAGCGAACTATTTATATTATACGAGGGCTAGACGCCAATTTTGTCGGTTTTTTCACTTTTTTGACTGGTTTTTTGCAAAAAATTAACTTACAGGTTAATATTTACGCCAAAATCTGCCACCAAAGCGTAAAGTTGCGCAAACCTGCCAACCCTGCTGCAGGCTCAGGCGTTATAGGAGGTCTGCCTGGTTCTTCATTTGCCAACGCCGAAATCCGTCCAAACCCATATTGCCATGCCCCAAAAAGACTCCATCAGGCGCCTACCTCGGGCGGCTTTGACAATCGCATTGGGCTTGGGCCTGATGCACACCCTGCCTGCCTGGGCGCAGGCAGACGGCGGCTTTGCTGCCGCGTGGCGTGCCACTTCGCGTCTGGGTTACGGCCCCAGCCCCGCCAGCGCGCAGGCGGCGCAAGTTGACGTCAAAGCGTGGTCGCTGCAACAGCTTGACGCGGCCTACGCGGCCAGCCAGCAAGCACCCCGGATTGCGCCTGAGTTCGCCAGAATCAACGCGCCGCTGGACGACCTCACGCGCGACTTCCAGGCCGAGCGCCTGGCACGGCGAACCCTGCGCGAGGCCGACACCACAGCAATGGCGCCCGGCGGCGTGGCAACTCCCCCGCTGGCCGACGCCTTCAGCCGCGAGATGGCCAGAGGCGCCGCCAGTTGGCGCCTCACCGCCTGCAGCGACGCGGAGGTTGAACAGCCAATGCTCGCCAAAATGACGGAGTTCTGGTTCAACCACCTGAACGTTTTTGCGGGCAAAGCGATCACGCGCCCATTTCTCGGGCATTACGTGGTCAACGTGGTTCGCGCCAATGCGCTGGGCAGGTTTGAAGACCTGTTGCTGGCCAGCGCCCGCCACCCGGCCATGCTGCTGTACCTGGACCAAGCCCAAAGCAGCGTGCGCGGCCTGAATGAAAACTACGCCCGCGAGTTGATGGAGCTGCACACGCTGGGCGTGAACGGCGGTTACTCGCAGAACGACGTGCATGAACTGGCGCGCATCCTCACCGGCTGGACCGTGCCGCTGGTCCAGGGCAAAGGATTCGATTTCATCGCCCGCCTGCACGACACCGGTGACAAGGTGCTGTTGGGGCGCACCTTCAAGTCAGCCGGCATCCGCGAAGGCGAAGACGCCATTCGCATGCTGGCGCGCCATCCGGCCACTGCGCAACGCATCGCCACACGTCTGGCCCGCACGTTTGTGGCAGACGCGCCACCGCCAGCGCTGGTCGACAAACTGGCCGCCACCTTCATCAGCACCCAGGGCGATATCCGCGCTGTCATGCAGGTGCTGGTTGCTTCCAGTGAATTTTGGGAGCCGGGCAACACCCTGTTCAAGACCCCGCTGGACTTTGCCTGTTCCACACTGACTGCGGCGGGCGGCGTGAAAGACGCGCGCGACCTCAACCAGACGCTGGGTTTTCTGGCGCAGGCCGGGCAACCCATGCACGGCTGGCAGACACCGGATGGCTATAAAACCGACGCCGCCACCTGGCTCGCACCCGAGGCGCTCACCCGCCGTGCCGACTATGCCATGAACCTTGCCAACCGCATGGTCGAACCCGTCTACTTGCAGCCGTTTCTCAGCGCAGTCAGCCAGGCGCGCATCGGCCGTGAAGCCTCCGTCATGCGCACTGGTTTGACTTTGGCAAGCCCGGATTTCATGCGCAAGTAACACGCCCCTGCTCGCCGTCATTGCCACTTTTTCAGGACGCAACCATGCCCACCGATCAATTCTCACGTCGCCAATGGTTGCAGGGTTTGGGCGCGGGGCTGGCGCTCACCACGTCGATAACCTCCAGCCTGTCGTCGCGCGTGTGGGCGCAGGCATTGCTTGGTGCAGGCACGACCCACCCATCGCGGCTGGTGGTGGTTTTCTTGCGCGGGGCTTATGACGGTCTTTCGGCCTTTGTGCCCTATGGCGACGCCGACTACTACCGGTTGCGCCCGAATATCGCGATTGCATCGCCCGACGGCAGCGCCCAAAGCGCCATCCGGCTTGACGGCAGTTTCGCGCTGCATCCGGCGTTAGCGCCACTTTTGCCGCTGTGGCAGCAAGGTGTGTTTGGCTTTGTGCCAGCGGCCGGCCTTCCCGCGCCGAATCGCTCGCATTTTGATGCGCAGTACCAGATGGAGATAGCCCAGGTCGGCAAGACCAGCGCGTCGTCGGGCTGGTTGAATCGGCTGGCGTCCTTTTCCACGACACCTACGGCCGTGGCGTCCCCGTCCAAAACACCCACGGCCATGGCTTCTCCTTCGAGCACACCCACGGCCATGGGTGTGGGCGAAGCCAATCCGGCGATTCTGGCGGGTGAGGCGTCGGTCAAGTTGATTGCGCGTGGCCAGTCGGCTGAACGCACCGGCGTGCTGGCCAACCCCGCAACCCGCCAGGCCTTGCTTGATTTGTATGCCGGTGATGACGCACTGGGCACTGCGTTTCGAAAGGGTGCTGACAGCCGCACCCAAAGCGCTCAGGAACTGAGCCAGGAAAAGACCGCCGCGCTGGCCCGTCAAACGATGAATCGCCCTCTTGACAATGACGGCACACCGGCCAGCGTTCAGGCGCAAACGGCCCAGATGCAGGCGGCCAGCAACGGCGCTGCCGATCCGGTTGGGCTGCAGCTGGATGCGCAGCACCTGGGCACGCTGATGCGCAATGACCGCAAGCTGTCGGTTGGTTTTCTGTCGGCGGGCGGCTGGGACACGCATGCCAACCAGGGCAACGCCAGCGGGCAGTTGGCCAACAACCTGGCAAACCTCGCGCGCGGCATCACGCAACTGCGCCAGGACTTCAGCGAGAGCGGCGATGTGATAGTTGTCCTGAGCGAGTTTGGCCGAACCAGTGCCGAAAATGGCACCAGGGGGACCGACCACGGCTTTGGCAACGCGATGTGGTTGATTGGCAACCGCATTAACGGCGGCCGATGGCACGGCCAGTGGACAGGCCTGGCGCGGGGCAACCTGAACGAGGGCCGCGACCTGCCGGCACACCACGACTACCGCGCCGTGCTGGCCCAGGTGCTGCGAAGCAACTTCGCACTGGCGGATTCTGCGCTGGCGACCTTGCTACCGGGCGCGCAATGGGACAGCCGTCTAGACAGTTTAATTCGCCAAGGCTAGGACTGCCCCCGTCAACAGCAACGCCGCCGCTAGAATCAGCTTTTGTTCACCCCAGGAGCCTTTCATGCGCCGCATCGTCCAGTTCATTTCAGGGTTACTCGTTGCAGCGTCCCTGTGCACTACTGCCTTGGCACAAGACAAAGTGGTCTATCACATTGACGATGCCGCAACGCAGGCAACCAAAGGGCTGCGCAATATCCGCAACCATCTGGACGTGGCGCCAGACACCAAAATCTCCGTCGTCACCCATGCCAACGGGGTCGATTTTCTGATGGAGGGTGCCAAAGACGCCAGGAACGGCAATCTGGACTACGGCGCCCTGGTCAGCGCACTCAGGGCGCGTGGCGTGACGTTTGAGGTGTGCGAAATCACTTTGAAAAACCGCAGCCTTACCAAAGAACAGTTCAGCCTTGACACCAACTTCACACCCTCAGGCGTGGTGCGAATCGCGCAGCTTCAAAGCCGAGAAAAGTTCGCTTACATCAAGCCCTGACGGTCGTCAGCACAAGCGTTTACTGCGCCTTTGCCGACTGCACCAATCGGCGTGCCTGCGCCAGGCGTTCATCCAGATAGGCGCCATAAAAATCAGTTGAAGCGATGCCTTCGAGGCGCGGCACGATCTCCTTGCCGGAGGCGCCGAAAAACAGCAGCGTCGGGGCGATTTTGATGCCCCAGCCCTCAATCAATTGCTCGTGGGTAACAAAAGCTCCGTCGAAGTTCTTCACCCGCTGGCGGCTTTGCATGTCCACCTGAACCACCGAAAGCCCGTCTTGCGCATGCATCGGCCCCAGGTAATTCTCACGTGTAATTTTGCAATAGGGGCAGCCCGGCAAACTGACCATCACCACCAGCGATTCACCGCGCTTGAGTGCCACCGCCAATTCGTCAGGCAGCGAGACAGATGTCGGCAGCGTCGCCGGTGCCGCGACAGCCGCATTGAACGGCGCGCCAAGCACCCCCGCCAGCGCTGCTAGCGACAGGCGAACCGCAATTCGCCGGTTGAGGGTCGCACCGAACCGCTGTGTTGTCATGGCAGACTAGCGTGATGGGACGCCGCCCGTCAGGCCAGCGAGTCCGCCCAGATGTTCTGTGCCCAGCCAAACGCGTAGGCACCTTCGAGTGCACTGGCTGCCCCTGAAACGCCACCGGCGCCCGGCACCGTGAGCATGGTCTTTTTCTCGGCGTCATAGCGGTGCACGCTGGCGACATGAACCACGTCGGTGCTGCTGACAAAGCTGTAGCAGGTGTTGTTATAAATCGGGGCGTCATTGGGCACCTGGCCGGTCAGCAAGGCGACCACGGCAGCCGCACAGGTCTTGCCGTGCTGGTTGGCCATGTGGGCTGATTTCGGCATGAGCGCTGCAATCTGGATCGAGTCGCCGATCACGTGGATGTTTTTCGCGGCCCTGGACTCAAACGTCAGAAAGTCAACTTCGCACCAGCGCTTGTTGGCCGTGGCCAAGCCGGTTTTGACCGCAATCTCGCCCGCCCGCATGGCGGGAATCACATTCAGCACGCCCGCCTTCACGTCGTCGTTGAACTCGAACTTCAGCGTGTTGGTGGCGGCGTCCACATCGGTCGCGACATGTTTTGGGCGGTACTCAATGATGCCGGCGTAGCGGTCGGCCCAGGCCTTTTTGAACAGCGGGCCTTTGGACGTGACGTCGTCATTGGCATCCAGAATCAGCACTTTGGACTTGGGCTTGGACTGCGCGAAATAGCTTGCCACCTGGCAGGCGCGCTCATAGGGGCCGGGCGGGCAGCGATAAGGCGCCAGCGGAATTGACATGGCGAAGACGCCGCCATCCGGCAGGGCTTCGAGCTGACGGCGCAGCGCCACCGTTTGCGCGCCGGCTTTCCAGCCATGCAGCACTTTGTCCTGCGCGCCAGGCCGGTTCATGCCGGGCAGGGTTTCCCACATGAAGTCCACACCGGGCGAGACAATCAGCCGGTCATAGGCCAGTTCGGAGCCACCCGCCAGCTTGACCAGGCGCTTGTCGGCATCAATGCTGCTGACCATGTCACGCACCAAGGTCACCCCATGGCGTTTGGCCAGGTTGTCATAAGGCGTGGTGATGTCGGCCATGGTTTTGCTGCCGCCCAGAACCAGGTTGGAAATCGGGCAGGAAATGAACGCCGGGTTGGGCTCCACCAGCGTGACATTGATGCCGTAATCGGACCACATCCGCACATATTTTGCCGCTGTGGCGCCACCGAAACCGCCGCCAATGACGACCACTTTGGGGCCGCTGCCCGGACCAGTGGCACAGCCCGACATCAGGCCCAGCAGGCCCGCTCCAGCGAAGGAGCCGCCCAGTACGGTACTGGTGGATTTGACAAATGACCGGCGGCTGATTGTTGTTGTCATGGCGTTCCCCTTTATTTCTTTTGCGCGGCAAAATAACCGGCGACGGCTTCAATCTGCGGTTCGCTGTAGCCCTTGGCAAGCTGGTGCATGATGGTCGCGGGACGGGCACCGCTTTTGAAGTCCGCCATGGCCTTGATCATTCCGGGCTTGTCGTAGCCAGCTAACGCCACCATGCCAGCAGCGGCATTGCCGTTGGTGCCGTGGCAGGCCGAGCAAGATGCAGCCATGCTGCGCACTTGCAAGGTGCCGGTTTGGGCGCTGGCACTGCCCGCCAGGGAGGTC
>JANMCB010000168.1:0-3392 GCA_031360805.1 Rhodoferax sp. | reverse complement strand
GTCCACCGCCGTCTCCACGCCCACGCCTTCCCAGTAGGGCAGCAGGTGGATGGTGATGAAGTCAACCTGGTCGGCCAGTTCCGGGTGTTTCATCCAGATGTGCCATGGCTCGGCGGTGGACACGGGCACTGCGGATACCTTTCGGGCGCGTTGCAGGTAGCGTGCCAGTGCGGCAGGCGCCAGCTTGCCTTTCAGTACGGTTTCGTTGCCAATCACCAGTCGCGTGACGTTCGAATGCGTTTTAGCGGCATTCAGTGCGGCTGCAATCTCTCGTTCATCGTTGGCAGCATCGCCGTTGAGCCAGGCACCCAGCGTAAGGCGCAGCCCAAATTGGGCAGCCAAGGCCGGCAGTTCCGGAAATTGCGCCGCGCTGTAGGTGCGAATTTGACCAGTCAGGCCGGCCAATTGCTGAAAGTCAGCGGCGATCAGGCTGGCCGACGGGGTGGTGCGAACCCATGGCGCGTCAGACCGTCCGAACGGCGCGTAGGTCACCCCGTTGACGCGGGGAGCGACGTCCGGTGCCTGCACCGACCCGCCCACCCAGCCCCAAATCAGGTAGTTGGCCACGGCCGCCAAGATCGCAAGCCAAAGCGCCGCCCGCAATTTCGCAGGGTTGCCGCGTGCGACAAAAGTGGTCGATGACTTATCTGGCATCGTTATCGATGGCTGTTCATTGCGTTTGGGGACGAAGCTGTGGGAGTCTGGCCAGGTGGTCGGCTCAAACAGGGGTTACCTTACACTGTGTCCGATCACCCTGCGTCCTGTGGGTTCCATTCACCACAGACTTGACCTGCGACACATGCGCTTCAAATTCTGGTTGTCTTTGCTGGTCCTGGCTGCGGGTTTGTGCCTGGTGCTGGGTTGGTGGGGCTCACGTGGGCTGCCACATTTTCTGGCCGGTCCGCCCGTTGCGACAGCAACTGGCCCAACAACCCCGCATTTGCTGCCCTGCGTGTCGTACTCACCGTTTCGCCACCCGGACATCAACCCTTTCAACCCCGTTTCAAGGGTAACCCCTGCGCAAATCGAAGCGGACCTGCGCGTTCTGCAAGCCTACACCGGGTGTGTCCGCACCTATGGCCTATCGCAGGGGCTCGACGCAGTGCCCGCCATCGCTGCCAAACTGGGGATGCGCGTCAGACTCGGGGTGTGGCTGGCGCGTGACGTGGCTCAAAACCAGGCCGAGATCGACCGGGGCATCGCGCTGGCCCGCCAGTACACGGGCGTGGTTGACCTGCTGGTCGTCGGCAACGAAGTGCTGCTGCGCCGCGAGTTGACTGCTGACGCACTGGGCAAGGTGCTGGACTACGCGCGGCAAAATTCACCCGTGCCAGTCACCTATGCGGACGTGTGGGAGTTTTGGCTGCGAAACGCGACGCTCGCTCGCCATGTCGATGTGGTCACGGTGCACATACTGCCGTATTGGGAAGACCACCCCGTGGCGGTTGATGAATCTGTGGCCCATGTACTGGCTATCACCGCCCAGGTGAAGCAAAGCTTTGCCGGACAACCCGTTTGGGTGGGTGAAACCGGCTGGCCCGCCGCCGGACGCCAGCGCGCATGCGCGGTGCCGGGGCGTGTCGCACAGAGCCGGTTTTTTTCGGAGCTGGTGCACCAGGCGCGGCCAACCGGTTCAAGTACTGGCGCGCTGAACTACAACGTGATTGAAGCCTTTGACCAGCCCTGGAAGCGTGCTTTTGAAGGTGCGATGGGCGGATATTGGGGCCTGTTCGACCAGTTTGGGCAGGCGCGGGTCGCGTTTGCAGGCGAGGTGGTGGAGGATGCAAGTTGGTGGCGCGGTTTCCTCGGTGCTCCGGCAGGTGGACTTCTTGGGGCATTGTTCTTCACCTGTTTTGGCACCCGTTTTGTGGGGCCGCCAGCATCGGCGTTGCTGATTGGCGCCACCTTGGGCGCAATGCTGCCGGTGCAATGGCTGATGAGCCAGCAATGGGATCGCACGCTGTGGGAGCAATGTGAAAGCTTGCTGCTGGCGGTGATTGGCGCAGCGGCTGCATTGGCCACGCTTTCTTGCAGATTTTCGAAATTTGAGTCTGCTACGCGGCTTGCCTTGCTGTTCGCCGCTGCGACGGCCGCACTGGTGTTGCTACTTGATGCGCGTTACCGGCCGTTTCCCTGGTGGTGGTTTCTGGCACCAGCCGCTGCCCTGTTGGCGGCACGGTTGAGAGGGCGTGAGGCCGCAGGCCCCAACAGTTTTGCGTTGTTGCAACAACGCCCGTCAGAAGAACTGCTGCTGGCCGCCGTACTGGCTTGCTGCGCAATCGGGATTGCGCTCCTTGAGGGCTGGCGCAACGCTCAAGCGCTGTCGTACTGTGCAGTGCTGCTGACATTGGCAGGCTGCTGCGCGGGGCGTCTTCGCACGAACACCAGTAACGCCAATAGCGCTGCGGGCGCAGACAGCTCGGTGGTGTAGAGCACAAGGCCGCCCGAGGCGGTGAACAGCGCCAAGGCCGCCACACTGCGCCAAGCGCCCACAGTGGCGATCAGCGCCAGAGCCAATGCAGCCCAGCCGATGCGCTGGTGCACAAAGCTCTGAATCGTCCAGGCGCGCAGCCGGCACCATGCATCCGGCGCACCCGCATCGCAATGGGCCGTCATGTCAGCGGGCTCGACCAGGCCGTATCGCAGTGCAGCCGCGAGTGCCAGGGCGATTGCGCCAGTCAACACCACAATGGCCACAGTGCGCCAGAAAGTCATGGCTGCGCTTTCACAGCCACCGGCTTCTCAGCTACAACCTTTGCGCCGCCCGAGTCAAACACGTCCATCAGCAGCCGCGTCAAGTCAAACAGCTTGCCAAGGTTTTTCGCACCAGGCTCCAGACCAGGCTCCAAGCCTGGCTGAAACCCCCGCTCGACGAAACTCTGCAGCAAGGCCGGGTTGGCACTGATGATGTGAACCGGCACATCCCAGGTTGCGCCTTCACCCGTCACGTTGGCAGCGGGCTGGTGGTCACCCAGCACGATGAACACCTGTTCCCGCTGCACCGGCTGCGCCAGGTAGCCGGCCAGCCACTGGTAGTTGTAGTTGATCATGCCGATGTAACCGGGCGACATGTTGAGCCAGTCTTCCTTTTGCGCGTTGACGGCGGCCATTTGCGCTGCGTCAAACGGCTGGTCTGACAGTACTTTGGCCCAGTCTGCCTGGTAGGGCGGCACCGGGTGAAACGGCATGTGGCTGGTGATGGATGCGAAGAATGTGAAGCGCTTCTGGCTTGGCAGGGTGATCGGGTGCAGCTGCCTGAATCGCGCCAGCGCAAACTGGTCAGGCAAGCTCCAGAAGCCCAGTTTTGGGCCCTTGTAGCCGAGGTCACGCGAGTCCGTGAACACGTCAAACCTGTAGAACGACTTCTCTGGCCAATCCCAGCTCAAAGCCGG
>JANMCB010000126.1:0-2161 GCA_031360805.1 Rhodoferax sp. | reverse complement strand
ACCCATGCCGCTCAAACTGAAACTTGTCATCCGCCTTTGCGCTGGCCAGTGACGGCTCCACGATGGCTTGAATGACTTTCAGGCTGTTCGGGTTCAGTCCCTCGATGAAGTCCTTGCCGCCCGCGTCGGGTTGCGCTTCGGTGAAGAGGCGGTCGTACAGGCGTATTTCTGCGGGTATGCCGTCGGCAACCGCTACCCAGGTGATGACGCCTTTGACCTTGACGGCGTCGCTGCCGGGGGTGCCGCTTTTTGTGTCGGGTACGAGCGTCGCGTGCACTTCGGTCACCTTGCCTGCGGCGTCTTTGGCGCAGCCGGTGCATTCGATGACGTGGCCGTATTTCAGGCGTACCTTATTGCCGGGGAACAGGCGGAAGAAGCCTTTGGGTGGCGTCTCTTCAAAGTCGCTGCGGTCAATCCAGACCTCTTTGCCGATCTTGAAGCTGCGTTTGCCCAGCTCTGGGTGATGCGGATGAACGGGCGCGCTGCAATCGTCAAGCGTGTCTACAGCGGCTTGACTGCTGTTTCCCGGCTTTCCCATCACCTCTTCCCAATTGGTCAGTACCAGTTTGACCGGGTCCAGCACGGCCATGGCGCGTGGGGCGCTGCCGTCCAGCGTTTCGCGCAGGCAGCCTTCTAGCGTGCTGTAGTCGATCCAGCTATCGCTCTTGGTCACGCCAATGCGCTCGGCGAAAAGTTGCAGGCTTTCGGGTGTGTAGCCACGGCGGCGCAGGCCGACGATGGTTGGCATGCGCGGGTCGTCCCAGCCGCTGACTTTGTGGTCATACACCAGTTGCGCGAGTTTGCGCTTGCTGGTGATGACGTAGGTGAGGTTCAGCCTGGCAAACTCATACTGGCGCGGGTGCGGTTGCGCTATCAGCTTGCCTTCGCACAGCCGGTCCAGCAGCCAGTCGTAAAACGGGCGCTGGTCTTCAAACTCCAGCGTGCACAGGCTGTGGGTGATGTTCTCCAGCGCGTCCTCAATCGGGTGCGCGTAGGTGTACATGGGGTATATGCACCAGATGTCGCCCGTGTTGTGGTGTGTGGCGCGGCGAATGCGGTAGATGGCCGGGTCGCGCAGATTGATGTTGGGGCTGGCCATGTCGATTTTGGCGCGCAGCACCATGGCACCGTCTTCATGCCGGCCGTCGCGCATTTCACGGAATTTGGCCAAGTTTTCTGCGGGCGTGCGGGCGCGAAAAGGGCTGTCCACGCCGGGTTTGCCAAAGTCGCCCCGGTTGATGCGGATCTGCTCCACGGTTTGCTCGTCCACATAGGCGTGGCCGGCTTCGATGAGGAATTCCGCCGCGCGGTACATAAAGCCAAAGTAGTCGCTGGCGTGGTAGGGCTCTGCAGTGGCGCTGCCGTTCCAGTCAAAGCCCAGCCATTTGATGGCATCGCGGATCGAGTTGACGTATTCGATGTCTTCTTTTTCCGGGTTGGTGTCGTCAAAGCGCAGGTGGCACACGCCGCCGTAGTCGCGCGCCAGGCCAAAATTGATGCAGATGCTTTTGGCGTGGCCGATGTGCAGGTAGCCATTGGGCTCGGGCGGGAAGCGGGTGCGGATTCTGGCCGGGTCGCTCTGGCCGGCCCCGTGGTGGGCCGCGTCGCCTGGGCTGCCAGCCCATTGGCGGGCGCCGTAAGTGCCAGCGGCCAGGTCATGTTCGATGATCTGGCGCAAGAAATTGCTGGGCTTACCAGTGGTAATAGCGGCTTCAGTGGCCGCTGCGGCGGCTTTGGGGTTGGCAGGGGTGGGCGAGCTCATGGGCTGATTTTAGGGCCCACCCGACCGTTGTTACGTCTGGCAACGCACTTCACACGGCGTTCGGTAAGCCAAACCAGGCTTTCGGCGTTAATTACATCAGGGGCAGATTGTTTGGCCCCCCAAAAGGAGCTTCACATGAAATCGAAACTTTCCATCTACTCGCTGGCCGCGGGCGCCACGTTGGCAGTCGCTGCCCTGGGTGTCAGCACGGCAGCCCGGGCGGACAACCTGACCTGGTCAATCGGCGTGTCGTCGCCCGGCGTCCAGTTTGACGTGTCCAACGCCCAGCCGGTTTATGGCCAGCCGGTTTACGCACAGCCCTACTATGCGCCACAGGTTTACACCCAGCAGCAAGTGGTCTATCAGCAACCTCAGGTGGTTTACCAGCAACCTCAGGTG
>JANMCB010000097.1:0-7861 GCA_031360805.1 Rhodoferax sp. | reverse complement strand
ATGGGGCTGGACCCGGGCATTCGCACCGGAGTCAAGGTAGCGGTGGTGGACTCAACCGGCAAGCTCGTTGAAACATCAACTGTTTTCCCGCACGAGCCGCGCAAAGACTGGGAAGGATCGCTGCATACTTTGAGCAAGCTGTGCGCAAAACACGGCATCAACCTGATTGCCATTGGCAATGGCACTGCCAGCCGTGAAACCGACAAATTGGCGTCTGACCTGATCAATTTGATGGGCAAACAATCAGATCGAGTGATCGAAAAAGTGGTTGTCAGCGAAGCCGGTGCCTCAGTCTATTCCGCCAGCGAATTTGCCTCCCAAGAGATGCCGGACGTCGATGTGAGCCTGCGCGGTGCGGCCAGCATTGCAAGGCGCCTTCAGGATCCGCTGGCCGAGCTCGTGAAAATCGACCCCAAGTCAATCGGTGTTGGTCAATACCAGCACGATGTCAATCAAAGCGAGCTGGCGCGCAGCCTGGAGACGGTGGTGGAAGACTGCGTGAATTCGGTCGGTGTTGACCTCAATACCGCCAGCGTGCCGCTGCTGGCCCGGGTATCGGGACTAAGTGGGGCGGTTGCCAAGGCGGTTGTCCGCTGGCGTGAAGCCAATGGCGCATTTCGCACTCGACAGCAATTGCTGGAAGTGACCGGTCTCGGCCCCAAGACCTTCGAACAAAGTGCCGGGTTCCTGCGCATCCGCGGCGGTGACAACCCGCTAGACATGACAGGTGTTCACCCCGAGACCTATGCCGTGGTTGAAAGGATCATGCAGAAGACAGGCCAACCAGTCACCGCACTGATGGGCCGGGCCGACATGCTCAAAACCCTGCGGCCAGAGCTGTTTGCCAATGCGGAATTTGGAGTAATCACCGTCAAGGACATCTTGAACGAACTTGAAAAGCCTGGCCGTGATCCGCGGCCGGATTTCAAGGTAGCGCGCTTCAACGATGGTGTTGAAGACATCAAGGACCTTAAAGAAGGAATGCTGCTTGAAGGCACGGTGAGCAACGTAGCGGCCTTTGGCGCGTTTATCGATTTGGGCGTTCACCAGGACGGTTTGGTGCATGTGAGCCAACTCAGTCACAAGTTTGTAACCGATGCGCGTGAAGTGGTGAAAACGGGCGATATCGTCAAAGTTCAGGTGGTTGAAGTCGATGTGGCGCGCAAGCGCATCGCGTTGACGATGAAGCTGGGCACGCCTGCTGCGGACCGAAGCGCAGCGGGCGACAACCGCTTTCAGGGCGCCAACAACCAGCAACGGGTTGCGACCGGGCGCGCAGGCGGGCCGGGCCGAGGTGATCCAACGCCAAGCGCAATGGCCAGCGCGTTTGCACGCCTCAAAGGATAAAACACCACTGCACCTTTGCGCAGGCCTGTTGCGCAGGACTGGCCTGCTTGTTCCAAGGCGATAATCAGGCACAAGCCCAGCCGTGCGCCGTTCTGCGTTGTGCGCCAGTTGGCAAGGCTTGAAATCGCAAATTGAATTGGCTGCGCAATGCTGTTTGGAGATCCCCTGACATGGAATTGAAATTGTGGAATTGACGGCGCTATTGGCATCGCAATTCAACCTGCCCAGTATTCCAAGGGTTGTTGCACTGTTGCTGAGCGAGCTTGACCGTGACGAGCCGGACCTGAAAAGGGTGTCCCAGCTGGTCAGTACCGACCCGGCGCTAACGACGCGGCTGCTTCAAATTTCCAACTCTAACGACTACAAACTGGCCTGCACCATCAATAGCGTGTCAGAGTCGCTGGCAATATTGGGTCTGAAACACGTGCGTGCCATGACAGCAATTGCCGCCAGTGGCAGCTCCTTCAAAGCGGTGGCCGGCATCAACTTGCAGCAATTCTGGAGTTACAGCCTCAATGTCGCAAAGATTTCCAGATCGCTGGCCGGCGTGGTTCGGCAAAACCAGCAAGCTGCATTTACCTGTGGCCTGATTCACGCGGTGGGTGAACTGGCCATTCACCTGGCCATGCCGGAGCAGGTCGCAATGCTCAATAAAGACACTTTGCCGCTGGGGCTTCGCCGGGCAGAGCTTGAAATGCGAATCTTTGGCTACGACTTTGGCCATGTTGGCGCCGGCTATGCCCGTCAGTGGCAATTTCCACAACCCATTGTGGACGCACTTGAACACCAGGGCCGCCCCTTTGAGCAGGACGTTTACGAACCCCTGGCCGCCGTCATTCACCTGGCCACCTGGCGTGCCCGTGCCAAGGAAGCTGGGTTGGACCAGCGCGGACTGGCCGTGACCTTCCCGGGCGAAGTGGGCGACATCATGAAGCTGGACATCGATATGGTGCTGCAGCAAGACCCGATTGATTGGTCGGCCCAAGTCGCAGGCAAACGGTTTCCCTGACTGATGCCGATTCCTGAACCGTTGGCGTTGCAAAAAAGCAGGCAGTTCGAAACCGGTGCCCCAAAATGCCCCAATACCTGACCGCCGCGCTCTACAAATTTGTAGATTTGCCCGATTTCGAGGCCTTCAAGCCGCCTTTGCAACACGTTTGTGACGCCCACGGCGTCAAAGGCACACTGCTTTTGGCCAGCGAGGGGATCAACGGGACGGTTGCCGGTCTTCCCGCAGGCGTGCAAGCCGTGCTCGCGCATCTGCGGGCTGATGCGCGTCTGGCCGACCTGATTCACAAAGAGTCCTGGGCCAGCGAACTGCCGTTTCTACGGATGAAAGTCCGCGTCAAAAAGGAAATTGTCACCCTGGGCGTTTCTGGCGTCAGCCCGATCTTGATGGCCGGTACCTATGTGGCGCCAGAGCACTGGAATGCCCTGATCAGCGACCCGGATGTGATCGTGGTTGACACCCGAAACGACTATGAAGTTGAAATCGGCACGTTTGACGGCGCAGTCAACCCCAACCTGAAGACATTCGCCGACTTGCCTGCCTGGGTGGCCGCGCAAGAGCAGCCGGGCGGCCTGCTGCAACCGGATCAACAGGCTGCAAAGGGCAGGAAGCCCAGGATCGCCATGTTTTGCACCGGAGGCATTCGCTGCGAAAAGTCTACCGCCTTGATGCGCATGCATGGCTACGATGAGGTTTTTCACTTAGAGGGCGGCATCCTGAAATACCTGGAAACCGTGACGCCTGAGGAAAGCCTGTGGCAGGGTGAATGTTTTGTTTTTGATGAAAGGGTGTCGGTGGGGCACGGTTTGCACCCCGGCACGCTGGAGCTGTGTCGCTCATGCCGCTACCCGGTGGGTGACGTGGAGCGCGCTTCGCCGTTTTACGAAAAAGGCATCAGTTGCCCAAAGTGTTTTGATGCGAAAACGCCCGAGCAGAAAAAAGGCTTTGCCGAGCGCCACCGTCAGGTTGAACTGGCACGGCAACGCGGCACAGCGCACGTGGGCGCCAAGATGCCGCCAAAACACGGCCCCGCTTGAGTCGTGGTGCAAACCGCAGCCATCACCATGCTGCCAATCCTGTACAGCTTTCGCCGTTGTCCGTATGCAATTCGGGCGCGGCTGGCACTGGCCGCAAGCACGCAGGAGTTTGAACAACGTGAAATATCGCTGCGCGACAAGCCGCATGCCTTGCTGGAGGCATCTTCCAAAGGCACGGTGCCGGTTTTAGTGCTGCCCAGTGGTGAAGTCATCGCCGAGAGCCTGGACATCATGCTGTGGGCGCTGGCCCGCAAGGACCCGCAGGCCTGGCTTCTTCCGAAGCAGGGCAGTCAAGACGAGGTCATGGCATTGATTGCGGCTTGTGATGGCGACTTCAAGCAACAGCTTGACGCATACAAATATCCGCAAAGTCAGGCTGGTGGAGCAAGCGCACGTGCCAGCGCGGCTGAGTTTTTGTCCGTTCTGGATCAACGCCTGCGTGACGCAGCGTACCTGTTCGGCGCAGCATTCAGTCTTGCAGACGCCGCCATTGTTCCGTTTGTGCGTCAATTTGCAGCCGTGCAGCCCGACTGGTTTGCGGCGCAGCCGTGGCAACCATTGCAACACTGGTTGAATTCGATCACCACCAGTACGCTGTTTCAAGGCGTGATGGTGAAAACTGCCGTTTGGCGCCCCGGCCCGCATTAAAGGCGTGTCTGGGCGCCCCCTGACGGCTTGCGTAGGACAACTACTACCGCCCGGTACGGCAAAGTCTGGTTGCGGTAATTCTGTGATTCGCGACAATCTGGATTCACGCTGTGGCATGTCGCCAACCCTTAGTTGTTGGAGCCGTCTTCCTCCTTAATTCTCCGTAATCCTCCGCAAATCCTCTGTAATCCTGAAAGCATCCCCCCGTGGTACGACTGAAATTTTCGATTGAACTGAACTACGACATCACCGAGCCAGGTTGCGACTTCATATTCAATATCCACGCCGCGCAAACCCAGGCCCAAACTGTTGTCAGCGAAAAGCTGGCCATCAGTCAGGCGGCGCTGCCCAACCTCTACACAGACCCTGCGACGCAGTCCCGATTTGCCCGGCTCAAGGCGGCGGCCGGGCCGCTCACGGTGCGTTACGACGCGACGGTCGATATCAACCACTTTACGGCCTTGACCGACCAGATTGGCGAGGTCTCGGTGGCCAACTTGCCTGGCCCGGTGCTACCTTACATTTACCCAAGCCGTTACTGCCAGTCCGATCGGCTGCACCGCCTTGCAGTGAAGGAGTTTGGCCATTTATGGCAAGGTTACGGGCGGGTGCAGGCGATTCGCGACTGGGTGTTGAACCGCGTGACGTTCAAATCGAACTCATCAACTGGCATCACCAGTGCGGTGGACACGCTGGTGGAAGAAGTGGGCGTTTGCCGAGATTTTGCGCATTTGATGATTTCGCTGTGTCGCGCAGTCAACATTCCGGCCCGGTTCGCCACAGGGATCGACTACGGCGCAGACCCGATTCTTGGCCCCACCGATTTCCATGCCTATGTGGAAGTCTTTCTGGGTGGCCGCTGGTACATTTTTGACCCGTCAGGCGTTGCCATTCCCATGGGCTTTGTGCGCTTGGGCACTGGTCGTGATGCGGCCGACACTGCCTTCGCAACCATCTTTGGTGGCGTTCAAGGCAGCGCACCTTCGATCGCCATTGAAGCCATTGCGGACGCCAAAGGGGTGTTGGTTCAACCCACGCACGTCACCCATGCGCTGTCAACGGACGGGCAGCAAACTCTGGCTTGAACCGCGCTTCATTCCCCCGAAGTCGTATTCAGCAGTTGATTGCGCTTTTTCGTTGAACGCGTATTGCTATTATATAAGTAGCAAACTATTTATATAGTACGAGGGCTAAAGCTGTATTTTATTGGTAAATCGGAAAAAACAGCTCAAAAATGGCTCCGATATACCCAAAATGGGTATTTTCCAGGCTCCTGATGTGCGGTGGGTTCAACCGCATTCCTTACCGGGTGGAACAGGGCGGACCATGGGGTTGGGTTCGATGACAATAGTGCCTGATTTCAGCCACTTTCACCGCAGCTTGCGCATCCACCATGGTGTTTCGATGACTACCCCCAACCACGACAGTTTCCGCTTTTTCCACCGGCTTCGGGTGCGATGGGTCGAAGTTGACATGCAGAAAATCGTCTTCAACGGCCATTACCTCATGTACTTTGACACCGCCGTTGCCGATTATTGGAGGGCACTGGCGCTGCCGTATGAGGCGGCGATGCAGCTTCTGGAGGGCGACATTTTCATCAAAAAAACCAGCGTCGAATACCACGCCTCCGCCCGATATGACGACGTGCTGGACATCGGCATGAAATGTGCGCGTGTGGGCAACTCGTCCATGCTGTTTACAGGCGCCATTTTTCGAGGCAATGAACTGTTGATCACGGGCGAGCTGCTTTACGTATTTGCTGATCCGGTGGCGCAGAAGTCCAAACCTGTCCCTGACGCGCTGCGTGCAATGTTCGCCGATTTCGAAGCGGGCGCGCCCATGGTCGACATCAGGACTGGCAGTTGGGTGCAACTTGGCGCAATGGCAAAACCAGTGCGCACAGAGGTATTTATCGACGAGCAGCGCATACCGCTAGAGATGGAATGGGACGAATATGATTCCGGGGCCGTCCATGCCGTCGCAATTAACCGCCTGGGTCAACCCGTCGCCACGGGGAGGTTGCTGCAGCACGCCCCGGGTGTTTCAAAAATTGGCCGCATGGCTGTGAGCCGCGTTTTGCGAGGGGGCCACTTGGGCAAGGACCTTTTGAATGTATTGAGCCAGATTGCACAAGACCGCGGCGACCATGAAATTTGCCTTCATGCGCAGCGCAGCGCAGAAGGCTTCTACACGCGCCTGGGGTTTCTACCGCGCGGCGAACCCTTCACAGAAGCCGGCATTGCGCACATAGAGATGCACCGGCCGATTGGCGCGGGCTGATGTCTGCCGGATGAAAATTTTCGCCTGGAGCAAGTTGGACTGGGTTATTGCCGGCTTGGCCGCGACGATTTTTCTGGCACCGGTTGCAGGCGTCCCCAGCGAACTGATGCTGCAGGACACGCTGAAGTCGATGGTGGTGTCGTTTGGGGCACTCCTGAGCGCCCTGGTGTTTTTTTGGCGCCAGCGTTCTGCAACCGCAGTCTGGCGCTGGCATCAGGTGATGTGGCTTCCGCTGTCACTCATGGCCTATGCACTTGGCAGCATGTGGTGGTCGCACACCTACCTGGCCGGTGTCGAGGCGATTCGCTGGTTTATCTTCAGTCTGCTGCTTTGGCTGGGCATCAATTGTTTCAAGCGCGAACACTTTTCAGTGCTGGCCAATGCAATTCACTGGGGGGCCGTGCTGGCGTCACTTTGGGCGGTGCTGCAGTTTCTGGTTGACCTCAGGCTGTTCCCGCAGGGACCCAACCCGGCGTCGACCTTTGTGAATCGCAACTTCTTTGCAGAATTTGTGGTGTGTACCGCGCCATTTTCGGTTTGGCTGGTGGCTCAGGCGCGCGGGCTGGACCAATTGGTGTTGCGGGTTTTCTTGACGGCTTTCAATGTTGTTGCACTGATGATGACCGGGACCCGATCGGCCTTGCTGGCGCTTGGCGTACTGACAGTTCTGCTGGCAACCATTGCCTGGCGAAAACGCGCCCACCTGATCTGGTCAGGATGGCCCCGTCAAGACCGATGGATTGCGGCCTTGACCTTCATGGCCACCATTTACGGGCTGGGTTCCGTGCCCACTGGCAACAGCCGCCTTCAGCAGGAGAACTGGGGAGACACCGCTATAGAGCGAACCTTTAGCCGGGTGTCGAATTTTTCAGTCAACAGCGAGTTCACCTCCGGGTCAGGCTCGGTGCGGTTAGTCATGTGGAAAGCCACAGGCCGCATGATTCAGGATCGCCCATTGACCGGCGTGGGCGCGGGCGCCTGGGAGGTTGATATTCCTTTGTACCAGGTGGCGGGCTCCCAGCTAGAGACCGATTTCTACGCGCACAACGAATTCCTTCAGCTTTTGGGCGAATACGGCCTGGTTGGCTGGTTTTTCCTGGCTGGATTGCTGCTATTCTTGATTCGGGTTGCCCGCCAAATCTGGGCGTCAGAGAACAGCACGGCTCAGGCATTTGCACTGGCCAGCCTGGTTGCCTTGCTGCTGGTCAGCGGTGCCGGGTTCCCCTGGCGCATGGCAAGCACCGGTGCACTTTTTGCCTTGTTGCTGGGTATTCTGGCTTCCAACGATGCAAAGGCCATTGCTCAGCAGGTTCCCAAGGTCGCGGCGCACATGGGACTCGCAGCAATTATGGGTTGTCTCGCGCTTGCGGGCTACATTTCGCAGCAAGCTGCTCTGGCCGAATACAAGATCATTACCGCCGTCAAAATGGCGCTGTCCATTTCGGCCTCTGGCGCGCCATCAGATGCACGATGGGACAGCACCAAAGCCCGCATGCTGAATTTGGTCCATGAAGGGATCGCAATCACACCGCACTACCGA
>JANMCB010000095.1:0-8845 GCA_031360805.1 Rhodoferax sp. | reverse complement strand
GCTTTGCTACCAGATTCCGGCCATCGCGCGCCAGCAGGCCGGGCTTGGCATTACGGTGGTGATCTCACCCCTGATTGCGCTGATGCACGACCAGGTGGGCGCCTTGCACGAAGCCGGCGTGAGCGCCGCGTTTCTGAACTCGACCCTTAGCTTCGAGGAAGCAGCCGAGGTCGAGCGCAGGCTCCTGAGGGGCGACATTACCCTGCTGTATTGCGCGCCCGAGCGCGTGACGACACCGCGCTTTTTGGCCCAGCTGGACGCCCTATATGCGCGCCGCCATTTGAGCCTGTTTGCGATTGATGAAGCCCATTGCGTGAGCCAGTGGGGCCACGATTTCCGCCCGGAATACCGCGCGTTGACGGTGCTGCACGAGCGCTACCCGGCCGTGCCGCGCATTGCCCTGACCGCCACCGCCGACGCGCTGACGCGGGCCGACATTCTGGAACGCCTGCAGTTGCAGGGTGCGCGTGCGTTTGTCAGCAGTTTTGACCGCCCCAACATCCGCTACACCATCGTTGAAAAGCAGGAAGCGACGCAGCAGCTCTTGCGCTTCATCGCCAACGAGCACCCCGGTGACGCGGGGATTGTCTACTGCCAGTCCCGAAAACGGGTGGAAGACATTGCGCAGAAGCTGTGCCACCACGGAATTGACGCCTTGCCTTACCACGCGGGTCTGGATTCAAGCGTCCGGCGGGCCAATCAGGACCGTTTCTTGCGCGACGACGGCATTGTGATGGTCGCAACGATTGCATTTGGCATGGGCATTGACAAGCCCGATGTCCGCTTTGTCGCCCACCTTGACATGCCCAAGAACATCGAAGGCTATTACCAGGAAACGGGCCGCGCCGGGCGCGATGGCGAGGCTGCCAACGCCTGGATGTGCTATGGCCTGGCTGATGTGGTGAACCAGCGCCGCATGATCGACGAAAGCCCGGCCGGTGAAGAGTTCAAGCATGGCTTGCGCGGCAAGCTGGATGCACTGCTGGGACTGGCCGAAGCGACCGACTGTCGGCGTGTGCGCCTGTTGCGGTATTTCGGCGAGAGCAGCCACATCTGCCACAACTGTGACAATTGTTTGGTGCCACCCGATGTTTGGGATGGCACGGAGGCCGCCCGCAAGCTGCTGTCCACGATTTACCGGGTGCAGCACCACAGCGGCATCAGCTTTGGTGCGGGTCACATCATGGACATCCTGCGCGGGAAAACCACCGACAAAGTCGCCCAATTTGGCCATGCCGGTTTGAGCACTTTTGGCATTGGCGCAGAGTTGACCGAACCCCAAATGCGCGGCGTGCTGCGTCAATTGATTGCGATGGATGCCCTGGCGGTTGATTCGCAGGCCTTCAACACCCTGAAACTCACCGAAGGGTCACGCGCGGTGCTCAAGGGAAACCAGCGCGTGCAGTTGCGCGAGGCGACCTCGCAGGCTGGCCACTCAGCGACAGGGCGCAAGATTAAAAAGGAAAAGGCGGCTGCCAGCCCTGCCAAGCGTAGCGACACCAAACCTGTGGTCGCGCTGGACGACCTGGGGCAGGCACGCTTCACGGCCTTGAAAGCCTGGCGCGCCGAGGTCGCCAGGGTGCACAACCTGCCCGCCTATGTCATCTTTCACGATGCCACGCTGATCGCCATTGCCGCTCGTGCGCCAACCTCCATGGCCGATTTACACGGAATCAGCGGCATTGGCGTGAAAAAGCTGGAGGCCTATGGTGAAGAGGTTTTGCGGGTCGCCATGCTGTGAGAGTCATTGTGCCGTCGACTTGAAATCCCGCACGGCCGCGAGCCGCAATGCCATGTGCAATTCAAATCCCCGCCCTGGCGTGTCCCATGGCCCGATCAGCGCGGCAGCGGCCGACAACCGGTTATTTACCGTGTTGACATGCACGCCCAGTTTGTCCGCTGTGGCACGGGCGCTATGGCCCAAGTCCAGGTACATCAGCAGGCTCGGGGCCAAATTGGCATTGCGTGTGCTGTCGTGCGATAGCAGAGGCCCGATCCTGGCATCAATGAAGCTTTTGAGCACGACGCCGTCGGGCGCGCCACCCACAGAAAATGCAGCCAAGTAGGGAGCCAACTCGGCCTCCAGCCGGATCCCTGCCCGAGCCCCCAGCCCTTGCAGCAACACCATACCCCGCTGCAACGATGCCAAAGCCGCCGGCAGGTCGGCCAACGTGGGGCAGGGTGTCGAAATCAGTCCTGTCACAACGACTCTTTTGGTGTCATCAAGGGCCCGCTCGATGGATTGCCGCAGAAGACTTGGCGGGTCGCCGCAGGAAATCAACACAATCGATCCATCGAACTCATCGACCAAGGTGCGTCGGGCATCCAGCCGGTCTTTCAAGCTGCGAACGATGGTTGCCGGCGATATGCCGCCGCTGGCGTTGTTGATTCGCACCAAGCCGAGCACGGGCAAGCCGTGGTCAAGAAAACCATGGGCCGCGGCCTCGCGGGCCAACTTGGCGCTGCCCGCCCGCAAGGGGTTGAGCAAGTCGAGCAACAAGGCCTGCGGACGGCTGCCCAAATCGTCCGGCAAGCGGCCTTTCGCGAGCAACATGACGGCAATGACAAGTGCGCTGCGCTCCAAAGTGCGACGGGCCACGTCCGTCAACGCCGTCGGGCTCAACACCAGCAATCCGCCGAGCAAGCGGTTGCCACCCACAATGGCTGCAATTTGACCCACGCGATCGGCGGCATTCAATTTCACCCCCGTCACGACGACGGATTGCCCGCTGACGCGGCTGTTGTCCAGCGCGGCATGCAAGGGCAACTCGGGCAAAATGGCGGCCAAGCCAATGGTCAGGGTTGAATCATTGCCCGACCCTTCTGGCTGGGCTGCGCAAACGACACGGTCCGCCTCATCCAGCAAGACCACCTTGGCGGCCAGCAGACTGGAAACCGTGCGGCAAACGTCCACCAGCGTGGCGCCCCGCGCTACAAGGCGCGTCAGGCGCTCATGGGCTTCGGCCGCCAGCTCCAGCGCGGCGGTGTGGAGTTGAAGTTGTGCGTTGCTCTGCTCGGCCAGCGCCAAGGCAGCGCGGGTTTGGGTAAAAGCTTGGGCATTGAGCACTGCGACCACGGCATGTGCCGCCAGGGTGCCCAGTGCCGCGATGTCCGGGTGGGTGTATTCGCGGGAAGCCCGGTCAGCCACCACCAAAACACCCAGCAACTCGGCGCCTGACATCATGGGAACCGCCACCATGGACTGCACGCCTTCGCGGCGCAGTGTTGCGTCGATATTGACATCGTGCACCACGCGCTGTTCAGAATAATAGTCAGACGTCGCAAAAGGAGACCGGGTCCGCCTGACGTATCCGACCACGCCCCGGCCACTGGCAGCGCGCATTTGTTGCGCCCACTCGGTACTGACGCCATCAATTGCCTGCACGACCAAATCGTCGCCATGATTGCTGTCAGGCGAAGCGATCCACGCCACGTGGCTGCCTAAAAGCGCACGACCCCTTTCAACAATCGCCTGAAGCACCAATTGCGGCTCCCGCAACACCGTCAGGTCCCGCGCAGTGTCAGAAACAGCCTGCCAGGCTCGCTCGCGGTCTGGCGCTTGCGCGACCTGGAACCGCAGGGCTTCGAGTTCAGAAATCCTCGGCTGTGCTGGTATGGCGCTCACTGGCTCTGGACCCTGTTATTTGAATTGCTGGACAGATTCAAAACGATGTTGATGCCGGTTTCGTGGTACTAAATTGTAGATCTATCACAACAAATTTAGTGAAAATTGTTTGAAAAACACATTGATCAAAACCACTTCGTTGTTAAGAATGGTTCCCAAATCAATCAATGAGGAGACGTTTTTGAGGCTACTCCGCCTGTCGCAGCAGACTATTGTTTTCGCGATTTTTGCACTCCTGTTTGTGGGCTTTTCTGTCTTTTTGCCCGGTTTCCTGAACGCTGGAAACATGCTCGGATTGATGCAAAACGTGGCAATTCTGGGCATTCTGGGACTCGGAATGGCCATCATCGTGATTGGCCGCGGCATCGACATTTCAATGGTCGCCGTGCTCGCGGTGCCCTCGGGACTGTTGCTGCAAATGGTTCAGGACGGTCACTCAGTGCCTATTGCATTTGCGGCGGCGCTGGCCCTGGCACTCGTGTTTGGGCTGATTAACGGCTGGCTGACAGCCTATGCGGAAGTGCCCTCGTTGTTCACCACGCTTGCATCGGGGCTTTTTCTGGCCGGGCTGGGGCAGGTCGGTTTCTTCCGTCTCGACGTAGTGCAATGGAGCCCGCAACTTGACGCGCTGGCCTGGGTTGGTCGCGGCACGCTGGCCGGGGTGCCGGTACCGGTCGTGATGTTTGCCTTGGTTGCTGCGCTGGTGGCTTTTTTCTTGAAAAAAACGCGCCTTGGCAGCTACATCTACGCGGTCGGCGACAACCCGTTTGGCGCCCGCACCACTGGCATTCCAACGCGCCCCATCATCGTCTTGCAATATGTCTTGGCGGCGTTGATCGGTGCTTTCGCGGGCATGGTGATGGCGGCATCCGTCAACAGCATGCCCACCCGCATCTACAACTCAACGTTGATCTACGACGTGATATTGGTCGTGGTGTTGGGCGGGATTGGCCTTTCGGGCGGGCGCGGCGGGGTGCTCAACGTGGTCATTGGCACACTGTTGATAGGCACTCTGCTCAACGGAATGACGATCCTCGACGTTTCGTATTCCGCGCAAAACCTTGTCAAAGGGGTGGTGCTGCTGGTCGCGATTCTGATTGACTCGTTCGTCAACCCGCGCAACGAAGAGACTGCTCAGCAGGGAGATATTTGAAGTAGACCCAAACGGCGATTCAGGACCCGCCCTCAAGGGCAGATTTTCAACACCAAGGAGACATCATGACAAAACCGCAACCCTCATTCAAATCGGCAACAGCTTGCGCCGCTGTTGTTTTAGCGTTCAGCGCGACCACCGGCGCGTTCGCGCAAGGCAAGGGCATCGACGAACCCTTTCGCGACGGTTACCGCAAAACACTAGCGGGAAAAACGGTGGCCTACGTGCCGGTGGCCCTGGGCTTTGACTTGGCGCAGGGCTGGCTCGAAGGCTTGAAAAAAGAGCTTGAGCCGCTTGGCGTGAAAATCGTGGTGCGTGATCCCAACTGGAGCACCAACGCTGGAGCGCAGGCAGTCACCACCCTCATTGGTGAAAAGCCCGATGTGATGGTGGTGCATAACCCCGACGTGCAGACCTACGCCAAGCTGCTTCAGAAAGCGGAAACCCAAGGCATTCAGGTGGTGCAAATCAATATGCGCTCCTCCTATTCTTCCGTCGTCTACGTGGGCGCCGACTGGGTGGAGGTGGGTGAAAAAGCCGCCACTGCGGTCGTCGAGGCCTGCAAAGGCAAGTCCAACAAGGTTGCGATCGTGCAGGGCGCGCTGTCTGCGGCTGCCAGCGCCTACACGCTCAAGGGCGTGGAGAACGTGCTGGCCAAAAACACGCAGATCAAAGTAGTGTCAAGCCAGGCCGCTGATTGGGACGCTGCCAAAGCCAAAGGCATCACGCAAACAGTGCTCAAACAGAACCCCGATTTGTGCGGCATTGTCGGATTTTGGGACGGCATGGATTCAGGCACTGCGGCGGCCATCAAAGAAGCGGGTCTGACCGGAAAAGTGTTTTTGGCGACCTCTGGTGGTGGCGAACAAAAAGGGGCGTGTGACCAGGTCAAGAATGGGTCATTCGATTTGAACCTGAGTTACGACGTGCCAACGCAAGCCAGCAATATGGCCGCGTCGATCAAATGGCTGTTGCAAAACCCTGGAAAAACCAAAGAAACCAAGGGTTCAATCTACACCACCTTGATCCCTATTACCAAGGCCAATGCCGCGAATGAAGGCACCTGCTGGAAACTTGGCAAGACTTGAACTGCGCCTGAAAGCCGATTGCATCCAACGCCGCCGACGAGAGCCTGCGGCGTTCCAGGCATGACTGTCGCCCACCGGAAAAAACATGGAACAGACACTTGACCGAGCCCAAACGCTAGGCGCGCAAGGCCCAGCCGCCATCGAGGCCATTGCGCCGGCGGAGCCGCTGCTGGATCGCTTGACGCGCTGGCGCTACCGCTATTGGCCTGACCATCTGCTGGGTGAGTTGCTGGCCAAGCGCTGGATGGAGACGGCCATTCCAGTGGCCGTGCTATTGCTGGTGGCCCTTGGGCTTTCGCAGCTTTTGCCAAATTTCCTTTCGCCCACCAACATGGCGGACACCGGTCGCCAAGCTGGCGAAATCGGATTTATCGTGTTTGGCATGGCGTTGGTGATGATCGTCGGCGGCATTGATCTCTCGGTTGGCTCCATGTTTGCTTTGACCAACTTCTGCGCGCTGTTTTTGATGCACGTGCTGAAGTGGCCGGTGGCGGGCGCCGTGGCGGTCACGCTCGTGTTTGGCGCGGCGCTGGGCGCCATCAACGGTGTGCTGATTGGCTACTTCCGGCTGCGCGCATTTCTGACCACGCTGATCACGCTGATCATTTACCGGGCCAGTTACGACCTCTTGATTGCCGACTACTCCACCGCAATTGCCGGGGGCCTGCCCGATTCGGCCGCCTGGGAAGCGATTGGCAGCGGTGACTGGTTGGGACTGCCCACGGTCGTCTGGTGCTATGCGGTGGTGGCCGTCTTTGGCCACATTTTCCTGACGCGCCTGCGCCCGGGCTGGCACATTTCAGCGATTGGCGGCTCGCGCCGCTCCGCCTACAACACCGGCATCGCCGTAAGGCGCACGGTGGCGCTGACCTATGTAGCCAGCGGTGTCCTCACCGCAGTGGGTGGCGTCTTCTTTGCCTCGCGGCTGGCCACTGCGGGTGGCGACATTGGTGTGGGGCTGGAAGTGACCGTGCTAACCGCCGCCGTGCTGGGCGGCATCAGCCTGGGAGGCGGAAAAGGTTCGGTCACGAAAGCCCTGGTGGGCACACTGATAGTGCTGTTGATCATCAACGGTATGACCACTTTGTCGCTGCACGGCGGCTACAACCGCATGGTGCTGGCCACCATATTGATGCTCGCGGCAGTCATTGACATCCGCTGGCTGAAAAACCGGCACCGCATCGTCAGCAAGGTCTACGTCAGCCCGACCTACCACGCGCTGCCCGAGTCGCCCTCGACCGCGCCAAACTGCGGCACAGCTTGGGCGCAAAACGACAAACTGCGCAATGTCAAGGTGATTGGGCTGGGCCGAATTGAAGGCCCTGAGGATGTGATTCTGGACCGGAACGACCACCTCTACGCTGGCTCACGCCACGGCGACATCATCCGGTTCTTCGCGCCCGATTACGAACGCATGGAAATCTACGCCCACATCGGCGGCACGCCGTTGGGCATGGCGTTTGATCGGCATGACAACCTTTATGTCTGCATCGGCGGCATGGGCCTGTACCGGGTCACGCCCGAGCGCAAGGTGGAAAAGGTAACCGACGAGACCAATCGCAGCTATTCGTCCATCAACGACGACAGCCGCCTGCGCCTGGCGGATGACCTGGACATCACTGACGACGGTCGCATCTACTTTTCTGAAGCCACCGTGCGCTATGAAATGCACGAATGGGCCACTGACGGCCTGGAGGCGCGCGGCAACGGGCGAATCATCTGCTATGACACCAACACCGGCAAAACGCACACAGTGATCCGCGACCTGAAGTTCCCCAACGGGGTTTGCATTGCCAGCGATGGACAGTCTTTCCTGTTTGCCGAAACCTGGGGATGCTGCGTCAAGCGGTACTGGTTTGACGGGCCCAAAGCCGGCAGCACCGAATTCGTGTTGCAGAACTTGCCTGGCTTTCCCGACAACATCAACAACTCATCCGACGGCAATTACTGGATGTCGCTGGTGGGCATGCGTTGCCCGGCGCTCGACCTGGCCTGGCGCATGCCGGGTTTTCGCAAGCGCATGGCAAAACAGGTCCCGCGCGACGAATGGCTGTTTCCCAACATCAACACCGGCTGTGTGCTGAAGTTCAACGAGCGCGGCGAAGTTCTGGAAACCCTTTGGGACCTGGGCGGTGAGAACCATCCCATGATCACTTCCATGCGGGAGCACCGCGGCCACCTTTACTTGGGGGGCATCATGAACAATCGCATTGGCCGCTACACCCTGCCCAATGCCGACCCGGACTTTGTGCAGTATGACCGGCGCTGGGGGAGAAAGTCATGATGGCGGCTCTCTCGGCGTGGAGCGACCGCTTGCTTGGCCGGGGTGAAGCGTCGATCACCGTGCCCGTGTTCGACGGCGCGCTGAAGTCCAACCAGTTGATCGAAGATGCCACAGTGCTGGCAGAGTTGACTGCACCCGCTGATTTGGCCACCGACGGCATTTCTGTCTTCGTGGCCGACGGTTCGCGCGTCTGGCAGCATGACGGTCAAAGCGCCAACTGGGCGCCGGGCGAGTTCACTCACGGTGCCGCACCAGCCGGCCAGTCCATCACAGCGTTGGCCTGTTTGCCCAGCGGCGGGATGGCCCTCGCACTGGATGGCAAAGTGATCCAGATTGTCGGTGGGCCACAGGGAGGTCGGCGCTTTGACAATATTGCGGGTCAGCCCTTGATTGCTGTCAATGCGATGTCAGCGACCAACAAGGGGCGCCTTTTTGCCACCGACGGTTCGAGCCGTCAGCCAGTCGAGCGATGGAAGCATGACTTGATGGAATTGGGCAACAGTGGACGTGTGCTGGAGTTCAACTTGACAGACGGCAGCTCCCGTGAGCGGGCGGCTGGTCTGGCTTATGCCTATGGCGTGTGCGAAACAGAGCAGGGCCTCTGGGCTTGCGAGAGCTGGCGCCACCGGGTGGTGAGAATTGGCTCAGACCAAGGCGTTCGCGGCGAAACACCCAAGCCCGTAGTTGACAATCTG
>JANMCB010000059.1:0-2462 GCA_031360805.1 Rhodoferax sp. | reverse complement strand
AGCGCCATCGCGAGGCGTTTTGGGGTGAAAAGGGCAGTTGGAAAACGATTCATGGATTTTTCTCCTGTAGGTACGTTTGGAATCGTAGTTTCAGCACATGACAGCGGAATGTCAAATTTATGACGAAACTGGGGCAGTCCTACAGAAACTCTGAACGCCTGCTTTCGACCGAAAGGCACGGCGGCCTTCATGGGACAATTCCCCCATGTTTTTATTGTTTGAAGAAGCCGGAAAATTCATGGCCGGCAAGGTGCTTTCAGAGGCAGAGTCGTCATCCCAGGTAGAGTTGGACAGCGGCAAGCGCGTCAAGGTCAAGGCCGCAAATGCACTGCTGAAGTTCGAAAAACCCGCGCCTGCGGCCTTCGTGGCTGCGGCACAGGCCCTGAGCCAGACCATCGAACTGGATTTAGCCTGGGAATTTTCGCCGGACGACGAGTTTGGCTTTGCCGATCTGGCGCGCGATTATTTTTCGGGTGACGCCAAACCCGCTTCCCTGGAGCAGCAAGCCGCCGCCCTGTTCCGGCTGTTTGAATCGCCGCATTACTTTCGCCGCGCGGGCAAAGGGCGCTTTCGCCGCGCGCCGGCGGATGTGATTGCGCTGGCATTGGCGGCGATTGAAAAGAAGAAGCAGATTGCCTTGCAGATCACCCAATGGGTTGAAGACCTGAGCGCCGGGCAGTGCCCCCAGCCGATTCGCGATGAGCTTTACAAAATACTGTTCAAGCCGGACAAGAACGCGCCGGAATACAAGGCCGTCGTCGAGGCCTCGCGGGCAACCCATTTGGCACCTCTGCACCTTCTGCAACAAGCCGGGGCCATTGACTCGCCCTATCAATTTCATTGGCGCCGCTTTCTGCTTGAAAACTTCCCGAAAGGAACTGGTTTTCCTGCGGTTCAAGCGCCCGACATCCGGGACGACCTGCCATTGGCCCCGGTCCAGGCATTTTCGATTGACGACTCGGCCACCACTGAAATTGATGATGCCCTGAGCGTGCAGGGCCTGGGCACCGGCAGCGTAACAGTCGGCATTCACATCGCCGCGCCGGGGCTGGCCATCCAGCCTGGTGACGCCATCGACAAACTGGGGCGCACGCGCCTGTCCACCGTTTACATGCCGGGCTACAAAGTGACCATGCTGCCCGATGCCGTCGTGCAAAGTTACACGCTGTCCGAGGGTCGTGATTGCCCTGCGGTATCGCTCTATGTGACTTTTGACGAAACGACCCTCGAGATCACAGGCAGCGTCACCCAACTGGAACGCGTGCCGATTGTTGCCAATTTGCGGCATGACCGGCTGGACGGTGTGGTGACCGAGGCTTGGCTGGAAGACCAGGCGTTTGAGCACGGACAATGCGCAGTTCCTGATGGCTTGAGCCGCCCGCAATTGTCGTTCCTGTATCGCCTGGCCAAAGACCTGAAAGCCAAACGCGAAGTGGTTCGCGGCAAACCAGAAACGTTCAACCGGCCGGACTACAACTTTCGCCTTCTTGGAACCAGCGGCGCCGAGCCAACGGGCAACGAGCAGGTGCAAATCAGCATCCGCCAGCGCGGCGCGCCGCTGGATTTGATCGTCGCGGAAGCCATGATCCTGGCCAACAGCACGTGGGGCGGCTGGATGGCCGAGCTCGGGGTTCCCGGCATTTACCGCAGCCAGGCCTCGCTTTTGCCCGGCGTGAAGGTGCGCATGGGCACCAAGGCGCTGCCCCACGCGGGCATTGGCGTGAAGGCTTATGCCTGGAGCACCTCGCCGCTGCGCCGCTACACCGATCTGGTCAATCAATGGCAGATCATTGCCTGCGCCCGCCATGGCAAGACGGCGGCTCTGGTCGCGCCGTTCAAGCCGAAGGACGCGGAACTGTTCTCCATCATCAGCAGTTTTGACGCGGCTTACTTTGCCTACAACGGTTACCAAGGTGCCATGGAGCGTTTCTGGACGTTGAAGTTCCTGCAGCAGAACAACATCACCGAGATCGTGGCCAGCGTGTTCAAGGAGAACATGGTGCGTGCCGACGACATGCCACTGGTGTTGCCGGTAATGGGCGCTGCCAACTTGCCCCGCGGCGCACGGGTGCGCGTGAAACTCGGAGACATTGACGAGATCACGCTGGATGTGGCTGGCACCGTTGTCGAGCGCCTCGATACTGAAGGCACCGATGGCAACAACTCCCTTGACGCGGCGGCTTTGCTGGACAGCGCGGGCGACGACGCCGAGGATGAATCCGTGGCCGGGCCAATTGCCATTGCAGTCGACATGAATGATGCTGACGCTGCCGTAGCTTCTGACGCGGTGGCAGCCGTAAACCCGTAAACTTGAAGCCCATGAACCTGCGGCAATTCACGACCTTGCAACTCGCGTTGGGCGCTTCAATTGCTGTGCATGCCGTGTTGCTGACCGTGCGCTTTGTGGACCCGGACTCCTTCAACCGTGTATTTCAGGACACGCCCCTGGAGGTGATTCTGGT
>JANMCB010000002.1:0-2219 GCA_031360805.1 Rhodoferax sp. | reverse complement strand
CCCTCGCGCACATCCTGCTTGCGCTTTGACCAGCGGCTGATGAAACCGTCTGACATCAGCTCGCCTCACCGTCCACCGGCGCGCTGCGGGGCGCTTTATCCGACACCTTATTCGGCGCATTCACCGGCCCGTCGTGGCCCGGTGCACCGCCGCCAAATTTTTTCTCCGTGCTGACCGAAGCCGGATTGCCAAAGCGGTCGGCCAGCGGCCGGAAGCTCTCGGGCCGCCTGCGCCGCTTGGCTTCCAGCACATGGTGTTCGTCTACAAACGCGCCCAGCCAGTCGATCACGTCGGCCGGGGCGGGCACCTGCTCCACCGTTTCCTGCGCGTCCAGCCAGCGCCCGGCATCGTGGTAGCTCAGCGTGACGATTTGCGGGATCGGAATCGGCTCATCGGCAAAAGCCGCCTCTTCCTCCATGCGCCACAGCACAAACCAGCACGGCGCCTTGGTACTGATATTCAGGTAGTAGCCTTCGGCGTCCGTCACCAGCAACTCCACCTTGAAACCGGGGTGAAGCCAACGCTCTTCGTCGTCGTTCTTAAACAGCAGGCGCGGGCCATCGCCAAAACTGGCATCGTCCTTGATGACCTCGGCCAGCACCCAGCGCCACGTCTGCCAATGGCTGGCCCGCCCCTGCACGCGCTCGCGGCGCATGACGACGGCAACTTCAAGGGTGGGGCGAGGGATCGACATGTCAGGCAGCTGGTTCAGGTATTTTTCGAAATCGTGATCGACGGGAACTTCGAAGAAAAATCCTTGTTCTTCGCCGCAATTGACACTGCCACCTGCCGTGCCACACCCTTGTAGATGGCGGCCACTTCGCCGTCGGGGTCGGCGACCACGGTCGGCATGCCGCTGTCGGCCTGCACGCGGATTTGCATGTTCAGGGGTAGCGCGCCCAGGTAATCCATCTTGTAATCGGCCGCCATTTTTTTTCCGCCGTCCGCGCCAAAAATATGCTCGACGTGGCCGCAATTCGTGCAGACGTGAACTGCCATGTTTTCGACAATGCCCAAAATTGGCACGCCGACTTTTTCGAACATTTTGATGCCCTTCTTCGCATCGAGCAGGGCGATGTCCTGCGGTGTGGTGACGATCACCGCGCCGGTCATGGGCACGCGCTGGGACAGCGTCAGTTGAATGTCACCGGTGCCGGGTGGCAGATCAACGATCAAATAGTCCAGGTCGCGCCAATTCGTTTGCCGCAGCAACTGCTCCAGCGCCTGCGTGGCCATGGGGCCGCGCCAGATCATGGCTTCGTCCTGCGCGACCAGAAAGCCGATGGACATGACCTGAACCCCGTAATTTTCCAGCGGGTCCATGGTTTTGCCGTCGTCGCTTTCAGGGCGCCCTTCAATGCCCATCATCATGGGGACGCTGGGGCCGTAAATGTCGGCATCGAGCAGGCCGACGCTGGCGCCCTCTGCGGCCAAAGCCAACGCCAGATTGACCGCCGTGGTGCTTTTGCCAACTCCGCCCTTGCCAGACGCCACCGCCACGATATTTTTGACCTTCGGTAGCAATTGCACCCCGCGCTGCACCGAATGGGCCTGCACTTTGGTGAAGACGTTGACCGACACGTTCTCTACGCCCGCCACGCCTTTTGCCGCCTGCACGAGCGCTTTGCGAAACCCTGCAATCTGGCTCTTGGCCGGGTAGCCCAATTCCACGTCGAACGCCACGTCACCACCGGTGATGCTGACGTTTTTGACCGCCTTGGTCGAGACGAAATCTTTGCCCGTGTTCGGGTCGATCACTGCCTTGAGTGCTTCCAAAAGCGCCTGTTCCTGCTCTAACTGTGTCACTGCCATTGATTTCTCCTGTAGCCCAGTATTATCAATGAGGCGTAGAGGCGCAATTGATGGCCGCTCAGCACGGCCAGACCTCGGCACAAGTAGACAATTACTAAAATTTTAGTAGCAAACTATCTATAATATCCGAGGGCTAGAGTCTTTTTTTATCGACTTTTTATCGAAAAATGGCTTGTTTTCGATGGTTTTGGTAATTTTTGATATCACCAGCGATATCAAGCTTTGAAAGTATCTTGGCACCACGCCTGCCGCCCGGTGCGTGCACTGGATGACTTAGGCAGGATAATGGCTGGTTTTGAGCCAACCGCAGGCTCCGGATTCACAGACCAACCGCTCTTCGTATGACCACGCCCCGCAAACTCTTCGTCACCACCGCCCTGCCCTACGCCAACGGCAATTTCCACATT
>JANMCB010000001.1:0-3957 GCA_031360805.1 Rhodoferax sp. | reverse complement strand
TTGGCGTCTTGCTGCACGTATTTTTCAAACTCGGTGGCGTCCAGAAACTGAACCGGGCTGCCCGCATTCTGGATGATCTCTTTGACCCGGGCGTCCTGACCGGCAAAATTGGCGGCAGCGCGCAGTCGCTGTGCGATGGGCTCGGGGGTCCCCGCTGGAATGAACAGGCCGGACCACTGCGCATATTCGGCACTGAAACCAGATTCTTTCAAGCCGGGAACCTCGGGCATCGCCGCCAGACGGCCATTGCCCCAATGCGCCAGCACGCGCAGCTTGCCCGCCTTCACGTGCTGAAGCACGGTGGCAGGGCCGCTGGAGACGGCGTCAATCTGGCCACCCAGCAGGGCCACAACCGCCGGTGCAGCGCCGGTGAACGGGATGTGCGTCAGCTTCACACCAGCCGTCTGCGCGAGGATTTCCATTGGCACGTGCATGGTGCCATAGTTGCCACTGGAGCCGTAGTTGATGGCACCGGGGCGTTTGGCTGCGTCGTCCACGAACTCCTTCACCGTTTTCCACGGCGCGTCAGCACGCACCGCCAGCACCGTCGGGTCAGCCGTGTAACGGGCAATCGCGCGCAAGTCAGGCAACGCGAAGAGCGGTGCCCGGCCCAACAGCGCGTCGGCCTCGGGGATGACGGTCAGGCTGGAAAGCGCCATCAAAATCGTGTAGCCATCGGGTTTGGCCTTGGCCGCCTGGCCCATGCCGATGCCGCCACCGGCCCCCGCCTTGTTTTCAATCACTACGGGTTGGCCCAAATCGCGCGCCATCGCTTCAGCTACCGGCCGTGCCACCAGGTCTGCCAGTCCACCCGGTGGAAACGGCACGACCATGGTAATGGCCCGCGTCGGGTAGGCGCCCTGCGCCACGGCAAGGCTTGGCATCAGGCAACTGATGCACGCCGCCGTGGCGACCACCACCAAACCTGACAAAAGGGTACTCTGCTTCAAAGCTGTCTCCTGAAATTCGGTTGTGAACAGGTCGAATTATGGAGGGGATTGACGGGACGGTTTAGAGGCAATGAGAAAGCCTCATCTCGCGATTGACTCGACCACTTTGGCTGCATGTGCGGCAAAGTCTGGTCAGGTAGATGGGGACAGGGTCTTGATCGTGAAGATCGACATGGGTGGACAGACAATCTACGACCGAATTGCAGGGTTCATGGGCGGGCGTCAGCGCCAGGCGTCACGAGGCGTTTGCATCAAGACCACGCCAGAACTCCAGCACCGTTAGATTGAACTTTTCGGGGTGCTCAATCTGGGGGGCGTGACCGCAGTGCTCCCAAATCTGTACCTGAACGTTCGGCAACATGCCCCGCAACACCTCAGCGTGCGCGACGCTTACAAACTGATCGTTTTGGCCCCAGATGACCAGGGTGGGTGAAACGATGTTCGGCAGTGCCGCATGCAGTGCATTCACATGATCGGGCCTGAAGCCGCCGAGGTCCACAAAGCTTCGCAACGTCTTGAGGAATGCGGCATGGGCACCAGGCATGCTGGCAAGCTCTACCTTGGTGTTGACCATCCCGTCTGTAACGATTGACGAGGGATCAGCAAAGGCCTTGCGCCAGAGCATCCGTGTGCCCATGCGGTTCGGTCGTGTGAGGATCTCGCCCAGGAACGGGATCGTTGCCAGCCTGAACTCCAGCAGCGTGCCACGCCGGTCCACGCCTGCCGGGTCAACCAGCACTTGCGACGCAACGCGTTCCGGCGCAATTCGCGCGCACTCCAATGCAATACTGCCGCCCAGGGAGTTCCCAGCGATATGAGCACGCGAGACATTGTGTGCCGCAAGGAAGTCCAGCGAGAACTGCGCGAGTCGTTGGATGCAGTAATTCTCGTTGACGGGTTTGTCAGTAAGACCAAAACCGAGCAAGTCAACCGCAAAGACGCGGTGAGACTTGGCAAGCGCCGAGATGTTGCGTTCCCACTCCAGCACCGAGCATCCGATGCCATGCAGCAGCAAGACGGCGGAGCCTTGATCGCCCGCCTGCCAGTAGCGGGTTCTGACGCCGCCTACGGTGATGTATTGATCTTCGAAATTTGGCATGCTAATGCTGTGTGGAAGGATGACGATTGATGAAGCCGTATAAAAACCCGACTCTTGGCAGCGACAGCAGACGGCTTTAAAGCACTGAAATTTTCAGTTGAGAATTTTTCAAGCATTCGTCAAGTGTGCCGGATTTTTGACTGTTTTACGAATGGACAAGTTCTGGGATTTTTGATGATGCCCCAATGGTCAGTTCCTGCGGCCACCTTTTTAGCGTAGTCCGTGGAATCGAAAATAGCGACTGTCAAGAGGGTTGTGCTTGCGGGCCGGCCTTTTGCTACAACCCGTTTAGATTGCGGCAAGCGCAATCTAACCTCATCCGCTGGCTGTCACTTGGGCAGCACCGCCAATTCAGGGGCGAGAGCGCCAAGCAAAGTACCAATTACGGCACACAGCAGGCCAGCGGAAGCAAATGCTACCCCACCAACTGCAAACCGCTCAACTTGTGCACCTGCTATCGCGACTTGACTCGAAATCTTGGCGGTTTCATCCGCAATCGCCTGTTTCAGCTCTCGAAATTGAATGGAGTTCGCCTTCGCGTCCTCCTTCCAAAGTGTGTGCAGCATCGTCACATTCTGTTCGAGTGCTTTGATTTGATCGGGAAGCGCGTGCGACGGATCAACAGCATGCCACGGATAAAATCGGCCTGTAGCAGTCATATCTCCCATAGAGGAGTTACCACTGAGGATGGTTGGTTCCCTCGTCTTCCATGGACGGCGTTCCCACCAAGCAAGTAAAGTTGCGAAGATTGTTGGACGCCCGAATTGACGCCTAGCACTTACTAGTGCCGCTACGGCGGTTGCTATAGCAGCCAGTTGAAGCACAAGGCCAGCAAGTCTCGCGGCTCGCTCTGCGGCAACTGGGCCAAGAGTAATGGAAATGACGACTACCGCTATCGCGACCAAGCAAGCGAGAAGTGATAGCCAGAGCGCCTTCCACTCAGCTAGCCAGCGTCGGGTGTAGGCAATACTTAACATGTGCATTGTGGATTGTGGATTGAGCCTAAAGAAATGGCTCTTGCAAACTGTGCCACATTTTTTTGTGATATTTCCCGAAAACCAAGAGCAAAGGCACATCAGTCATATCAAAATTGCTCCATTAAAGTAACGACAAACCCGGCACTTTCAGAAATGGCTGCATCCTCTCTGCGGAGCGATCTTCGCCGTCAAATCAGTGGTGCAAGTATCCACGAACTCATGGGAAATTCCGGAACTCCGTGTTGCGTGCAATACGCCGCTGCAATCGCTATTACCCAAAAAATGGCCGCCCCGGGCGCCAAATTGGAGTCAGAGCACGATCTACCGAATTCGTCGCAGGCGCGCCTCTTTCCGGTAATCGCGATCTGACCCCAATTTGGCGCCCGTGCCATCCATTTTTAACAACCGGTTCCGCACCCTCACACCACCAGCGGGTCTTCCTGCATCGCCTCTATCTGCTCTTCCAGCAATTGAACCTGGCCGCTCCAGTAGTCGCTGCTGCCGAACCAGGGGAAGTTGATGGGAAAGGTCGGGTCGGACCAGCGGCGGGCCAACCAGGCGCTGTAGTGGATCAGGCGCAGGGTGCGCAGCGGCTCGATCAGGGCCAGCTCGCGGCGGTCGAATTCGCGGAACTGCTCGTAGCCATCGACCAGGGCGCCGAGCTGGCGGCTGCGCTGCTGGCGGTCGCCACTTTGCAGCATCCACAGGTCCTGCACGGCGGGGCCGCTGCGGGCATCGTCCAGGTCGACAAAATGCGGTCCGGGGCCAGCCGCTGTCGGGGCGTCCACGGGTGTCCACAAAATATTGCCAGGGTGGCAGTCGCCATGCAGCCTGATCCGGCGAATGCCGTCGGCGTCTGGTTTTTTTGAGCTGGAAAGCTTGCCAAAGAAGGCGTGGCTTGCGATCACGTCCAGCGCCTTTTGTGACATCT
>JANMCB010000537.1:0-3710 GCA_031360805.1 Rhodoferax sp. | reverse complement strand
GAGTCATATCAACGGCGTGGAAATGGACACATACCATCGCTGGATGGAGGTGACGATTTACGCCACTTTCGCCGGTTTGCCATGCATCAGTCTGCCCGCTGGCTTCGATGCACGCGGGTTGCCGATGGGCCTTCAAATCATTGGCAGACCGCAAGCCGATCGTGACGTGTTGCAGTTGGCCGCCCTGTATGAGTCGGTGGCACAGGATGTATTGCAAAGGCGCCCGGGATTGGGCTGACCCGGAAATCGCCGCAGACTATCAGGCAGCTTCAAATTGATACTATTTTAATAGCAGTATCTCTAATAAATGCGTGGGCTAGAGGTCAATTTGATTCATTTTTTTCACATTTTCGACAGTTTTGATGGCATAATTAACTTATAGGTTAATTTTGACCGAATTCATGCCTGGCGCCAAGGCAGCCCGTGAAACCGCCAACCGCCTTTGAAACCACGGTGCGCCTGCGGGTCCGGGTCGCCCTCAAAGCCTTCCAGGATGTTGTAGGCCTCAAAGCCCATCTCAGTCGCCCGCTTGGCCGCTGCGATGGATCGAATCCCGCTGCGGCAAAGCAACAGCGCGGGCATTCCCTGCGGCACTGCCGAACGCAATCCGTCGTCAAAGGCAGCGCTCACGGCCATGCCCGGCCATTGCTTCCAGGGCACTGCCGGCGCGCCAGGCACGAAACCGACCCATTCGCGTTCCGCGTCAGTGCGAATGTCCACCAGCACCGCCCGATTTTGCTGCACCCATTGCCAGGCGAGGCGGGGTGAAATGTCGCCTGCATAGCCTTGCGTGGTGCGGGGCTGTGGGTCCGGTTCGGGCGCTGCGGCGCGAGCCGCACCAATGGCGTCGTGGCGGATTCCCGAACTCTGGTTGGCTGGTACCGCTTCGTCCATTCGCCTGGGTCTGGGCAGGTTGAGCGAGTCCATGATGCTGACGAACTCCGACAGTGACTTGCCCGCAATGCGTGGGTTGCCGGCCTTTTCGGTTCCGATGGTGGAGCGTCTGCGGCCCTCATAGTCATGCCCGGGCCAGACAATCGTTTCATCGGGCAAGGCGAACAGCACTTGCGTCAGGCTGTGGTACAGATCAGTGGCACTGCCCGACTGGAAATCAGTGCGGCCGCAACCGCCAATCAACAGCGTGTCCCCGGTAAATACATGGCCGACGCGGGTATTGCCCGCCTGCTGGTGACCTGGCAACCAGCGGTAGCTCATGCCGCCTGCGGTGTGTCCGGGCGTGTGCATAGCCACGATTTGCTCAGAGCCAAATGCAAGCGTGTCTCCGTCTTTGAGCTGCATGGCAGCCGTAGTGATGCCGCAGCCCCCGGGTGCGGCCGTTTTGGCGCCGGCGTGTTCCGCGAGCATTCCGGCGCTGGTGATGTGGTCAGCGTGTGCATGGGTCTCGACCGTCCAGACCAGCTTCAGGCCGTATTGGCGCATCACGGCGAGGTCGCGCTCGATCTGCTCGTCGACCGGGTCGATGATCAGCGCATCGCGCGATTGCTCGTCGAAGAGCACGTAGGTGCAGGTGGAGGACGCAGGGTCAAAGAGCTGGATCGGGTTCATGGTTTCTCCTGTGCATTGAGGGTTTCAAGCCCGGCCTTAGTTTCACCGTTTCAGGCAAATTTGGCCAGCAGCGTGGCGACTTTATGGGCCGGAAAATCACCCTGCTCAATCACGCAGCCAACCATTGTGAAAAAAGCCTTGTCCAGTGCCTTGCGCGCGGCTGAAAGCTGTTGCGCCACTTCCTCACAATCGGCGTCCAGTTCAATCAGCCGCTGCACGCCGCGCAGTTGACCTTCAATGCGGGCCAGGCGCGCGCGCAGTGCCTTCTTTTTGACGGGGTCATTCAGTTTTGACATGGTGCGGAACTTGGTGGAGTATACTGGGTGGAGTATACAATCGATCCGTCAGAACCATTTCGGATTCACCAAGGAACCAGCAGATGCATCCCTTTTTGCAATCCCTCGTGGGTGGCGCCCTGATAGGCGTTTCGGCGTGGCTGTTGCTGTTCACGCTGGGCCGCGTGGCCGGCATCAGCGGCATCGCAGGCGGGTTGATCGTGCCGCAACTGGCGCCGCCTGGCGACCGGGGCTGGCGCCTGGCCTTTGTGCTGGGTCTGGTCGGCACGGGCCTGTTGATGGCGGTGCTGACGGCTCAGCCGCAAATTGCAGAGCGCCCCGTTGGGTTGCTGATAGCGGCCGGTTTGCTGGTCGGCTACGGCACGATCACTGGTTCGGGCTGCACCAGCGGGCACGGCGTGTGCGGCCTGGGTCGCAGGTCAGGCCGCTCACTCGTGGCCACCCTGGTCTTCATGGGGTTGGGCATGGTCACGGTTGCGTTGGCCAAGGCCCTCATGGTCTGAATCAATTCACCTTAAATTTCAGGAAAATTGACATGATTCAACGACTTTTCTGGGCGGCGTTGTCAGGCTCGCTGTTTGCTGTGGGCCTGGTGCTGGGGGGCATGACGCAACCTGCCAAAGTGCTGGGATTTCTGGACATTGGCGGCCTCGCGCGTGGCATCTCCAGCAGTGCCCAAGTTGGTTATTGGGACCCCAGTCTGGCCTTCGTCATGGGCGGTGCATTGATGATCTCTTTGGTGGCGTTCTGGTTGACTCCGAAACGCGCCAAACCGCTGGCAGACGAAAAGTTTCACCTGCCAAATCGCAATGACGTTGACCGCAGGTTGGTGCTTGGCGCCGCAATGTTCGGCATTGGCTGGGGCCTGGCCGGGTATTGCCCCGGCCCGGCGCTGGCGTCGATTTTGTCGGGCGGCAGCGATGCCCTGTTTTTTGTTGGTGCCATGGTGATTGGCATGTGGGCCGCCAAACGCTTTCCCTTACCACGTGGGCCAAGCGCGCGAAGCGCTCAGTGAGCGCCTGAGTGCCTGTGCCGCCTCAGGCGGGGAACCTGGTGGCGCTGTTGAATCTTGGCGCTGGGAGAATCAAACGATCTTCACGCTCAGGTTGGGCAGGCCGTCAATGTGCATCTCGATCACGTCGCCGCGCACCACCGGCCCGACATTTTCGGGTGTGCCCGAATAGATGATGTCGCCGGGGAACAGTTCGTTCGCCTCAGAGAGCTTGGCGATCTGCTCGGCCACGGACCAGATCATCTGGTTCAAATTGGCGTTCTGCTTGATTGCGCCATTGACCTTGAGCCAGATCGCACCCTTTGTAAAGTGGCCGGTTTGCGCCAGTTTGTGAACCGCACCCAGCACAGCGGAGTGGTCAAAGCTCTTGCCAATCTCCCAGGGTTTCTTTTCGTCGCCCATGGCGCGTTGCAGATCGCGGCGGGTCATGTCCAGGCCCAGCGAGTAACCGTAAACATGATCCAGAGCATTCGCCACCGGAATGTTGCGCCCGCCCTTGTCCAGCACGGCAACCAGTTCGGCTTCGTAGTGGTAATTTTTGGTCAACGAGGGATACGGGTGGTCCGCCACGGTCCCGCTGGGCACGTATTGAATTGCATCGGTGGGCTTCTGGAAGAAAAACGGCGGCTCGCGGGTGGGGTCGGAACCCATCTCCCGCGCGTGGGCTGCGTAGTTGCGGCCAATGCAATAGATGCGGCGCACCGGAAACATCTCATCGGAGCCGATGATCGGGATGTAGGTGGCAGGCACGGAGAACGGTGTTTTGGCCTGTTGCTGAGCGACACCAGGCAACGCGCAGCCTGCAACGGCACCGGCAGTTGCGAGGCTGGTGCTCT
>JANMCB010000523.1:0-2859 GCA_031360805.1 Rhodoferax sp. | reverse complement strand
CGGTCTTTCATGTCAACCAGCCGCTTCATCGCGTGCTTTGAGGACGGGTCCATCCGAATTTGGCCATCCCAGTCCAGGGGCATGAAGCTGAATGTTGGGTCTACAACGTCGTTCACCACGGTCATGTTCAGGCCATACGTTTCGGCGATCACGTTCCAGTAGTGAACACCCGCGCCGCCCAGCGGATCGACACCAATGCGGATTCTTGAGCTGCGGATCAAATCCATGTCGATCACGCTGTCTAGATCACCTACAAAAGCGGTCACAAAATCATGGCGGTGCGTGGTAGCCGCCGCCAGTGCCTTGGCATGCGGCATGCGAAGCACGCCTCTGAGTCGCGCCTCCAAAAAGCGGTTCGCCGCTGCTTCGATCCATCCGGTGACCCCGCCACTGGCGGGGCCACCGTGGGCTGGGTTGTACTTCAAGCCGCCGTCGCGTGGCGGATTGTGCGACGGCGTCATCACAATGCCATCGGCCAACGCGCTGGTGCGGTGGCGGTTGTGGGTCAGGATCGCGTGTGAACTCGCCGGGGTGGGCGTGTATTCGTCGTTGCTCGCCAGCATCACGTCCACGCCATTGGCAGCCAGCACTTCGAGCGCGCTGGCACCAGCGGGCTGGGAAAGCGCGTGGGTGTCCAGCCCCAAGAACAGCGGCCCATCAACGCCATGCGCTTTGCGGTAGAGGCAAATGGCCTGGGTGATGGCCAGCAGGTGCCACTCGTTGAACGAACGGTCAAAGGCAGAGCCTCGATGACCTGAGGTGCCAAACGCAACCCGCTGCGCAGGAACCGTGGGGTCGGGCACGTGCGCGTAGTAGGCGGTGACGAGTTTGTCCACGTCAATCAGCGCGCAGGGCGGTGCCGGTTGACCGGCGAGGGGGTTGATCAGTGCGGCCACGCGCGCCTCAAGAGATGGCAGCGTTGTTGTTGCGCGACCCGTGCCCTTGCTCATAAACGTCAACCCAATCGCGAAAACGCCGGGCGACCTGTGAGGCAGCTTCGTTGCGGGTGAGCCTGCTCGCGCGATACCCGGCCACCGCATCCCAGAACGTGGTGCGACCGACGGCGAAACCGATGAACCCTTCAACGCTTGCTGCAGTGGCAAGCCAGCTTCGCACTCTGGCTTCATCGGCACCACGGCCCAGCACGATGCAGCCAACCCTGCCCCGCCCGTCGCAACGCGCCATTGTGACGATACGCTCGCAATCGTCACGGCTATCGAGACCTTCTATTTTCCAGACATCCGGCTCGACGCCTGCAGCCTGCAAGGCTTGAATCGCCTGCCGCATCAGCGCCGGGCGCATTTGCTGATCAAACGCGTCCTTGTCACCATCTGTGCGGGCCAGTTGATCGGTGGTAGCCGGCACCAGGAGTTCAAACATGAAGCGACGATGGCTGCGTTGGCAGTAGTCAGACAGGCGCTTGAGTCGACTGGCCTGCCGCAGGTTCAGCGCTTCGTCACCCTCCGGGTTGTACCGCACCAAAACCTTGGCGAAGCTTGGGTCGAACGCCTCAATGTGGCTAGCAAAGTCTTCGCCGTACTCGAATATAAATTCGTCAACGCCGCTTTGCTCGACAGACAGTACTGTGATCAAGCCCCTTCGGTGCGCATCGCTCAGGATGTGGGCGCCGAATTCCTCATCGACCAAGATGGCGGCGGCCTCCTTAGGCACGCCTTCGGCCAGCGCTTGCCTGAAGCCCTCAAAAATGAGTTGCTTGCTGTCAATGACCGCCTCGCGTTGCGATACGGACAACGGCGGCTTGAAGCCGAAAAGGCCCTCAACATAGGAATGCCGATGGTCGAATGGCAACAGATACAGCGCTTTGTCGTAACCCAGACTCATACCAACCCCACCACTGCTGCGGGAGAACTCTTTTCCCTGATCCGTGCCAACAGGGCGCTCCATGACTTGGCGAACGCCTGCACCCCGTCGAGTTGAAGTCGTGCGGCCAGCGCTTCGTCGTCTACACCCTCACGCCTGAATTCTTCCAGCTCGGCTTCGCTGTAGCCGCCGTCAGCGGGCAAGGCTGCACCCACCTTGCCGTGGTCAGCAAACGCCAAAAGCGTCTTCTCCGGAATGGTATTGATGGTGTTCGGTGCGAGAAGGGCCTGCACATAGAGCGTGTCGGGCGCAGTGGCGTCTTTGGTGCCCGTGCTGGCCCAAAGCAACCGCTGCGGCCTCGCGCCGGCCTGAGCAAGCTTATTCCAGCGCTCGGACGCAAGCAACTTGCGGTAGGCCCGGTAGGTTCGCATCGCGATGGCAATGCCGAGCCGGTTGTGAAATGGCGGCGAGACTTCATCCTTCACCGTGGCATCCCATCGGCTGACGAAGATTGAAGCGACAGATTCAACCCTGGGATCAAGCCCATCCTCGACCCGGCGCTCGATGCCACGCAGATACGCTTCGGCTGCAGCCAAGTAGTGTTCCCGCGAAAACAGCAAAGTCACATTGATTGGCACGCCCTTGTAGATCGACTGCTCGATGGCCGCAATGCCTTCGGGCGTGCCAGGAATCTTGATGAAAAGGTTGGGGCGCGCCGCCTGCGCATGCAGTTGCAGGGCGGCTTTGACGGTGCCTGCAGTGTCTTTAGCGAGCAGTGGCGAGACTTCGAGCGAGACCCAACCGTCAGCGCCTGCACTTTTGTCAAAAATGGGCCTGAACAGATCGGCGGCCTGCGTCAGGTCTTGCAGCGCCACTGCGAAGAAGACACCCTCGTCCGTCAAGCCTTGACTGGCCAGCTTCTGGATGGCCTGGTCATAGACGCTGCTTTTACTGATCGCCTGCTCAAAAATAGTCGGATTTGAGGTCAGCCCGGTCACCGACAGCTCGGATATGTAGCGCGCCAGCGTACCACTGCTC
>JANMCB010000517.1:0-3160 GCA_031360805.1 Rhodoferax sp. | reverse complement strand
GCAAGACGGGTAAAATAAGCGCCATGGAAGCTTGGCCGAGCGGTTTAAGGCACCGGTCTTGAAAACCGGCGAGGGTTTATCCCCTCCGTGAGTTCGAATCTCACAGCTTCCGCCAAGACCGCCTTTCAGGCGGTTTTTTTTCGGCTTTGTCCCACACGCCACCGGCAACGGGACAGAGGAAGCTTACCGCCGTGACGACCTGTTCGACAAACGGCGCAACTTGATGAACGATTGGGCCAAGTTTGTAGGCGCACCACCTGCGAAAAGTGCCACCTTGCTGCTATTCAGGGCGAATTTATTATGGCTATTGACACCCTATTAAATTATGGTTAATCTAACCATATGAAGGCCACGCGGATTTTCTATGACAAGGCCGCTTTACCAGATGGCTGCATTGTTGAAATGACAATTTGGCAGTTGCCCCAACCTACGCTTGAGCGACCGCACGGCTTGAAATACAGCCTGTTTTATGGGCGTGGTGGCCAGCGCATTGTGGGCTACGACAACGAACTCGGCAAGGGTGACCACAAGCACATGCTCGATGTGGAAACCGGCTTCAAATTTGTCAGCGTGGAAAAGATGGTGGCCGATTTTCTGGCTGATATAGAGAGGGTGAAAAATGAGCACAACGAATAAGGTTCAAGTGACCGTCGGCAGTCTTGCCGACATGGGCAAGCGGTTTGCAGGCGCGTGGAATCGCGCCGCTGCCGGTGAACAGGTTGACGAAACCCATGTGACATTTCTCGCCGTGCAAACCATGCTCGACACCCTGTCCCCCCGGCGCTTGGAATTGCTGCGCTTTGTCCGGCAGCACGGGGCTGGCAATGTTCGTTTGCTGGCGCAGGCCTTGCAGCGCGATTACAAAAATGTTCACCAGGACGTGGCCACCCTTGAGGCCGCTGGGCTCCTGCTGCGCGAGGGCCGCAAGCTGAGTGCGCCATGGGACGAGTTGCAGGCCAATGTATCGCTGATGGCTGTATGACGCTGACTGACGCCGCAGCGCTTACGGATTTTGCCCCGGCTAGGTTTAGCGGCTGAAAGGCGGGGCACCTTCACCCGCCCGCCGGGGCTCCTAATGGAAGGGCACTTTGAAGGAGTGCACGATGCAGAAGTATGACAAAGCGGATGCGATAGCCATCCTGGGTTCGTACCATCATGGCATGGCGGACATCCGCGATGATAGCGTCTGGCCATCGGCGGCATTTGTTGAAGGCAACGTTCTTGATGAACTGGGCTGGAACTATGCAAGTGAACTGGACTGGCCTGGTTCGCCCGATCCACTGAGTACACCAAGCCTGCCAATTCCATTTTCTGCGGATGAATTGGCGGCATTCATGCAGGCCGGCATCGGGGTAACCATTCCAGTAACTTACCTCGACTGGAATCAAGGTTTGGACGAGGACATGTTTCAGCTAACGCACCGTAAACGGCGCCTGATACGGACGGCCAAACGCGACACCGGCCACGATGGTGCCGCTGGGGCGCAGAAACACTTTCCCTTCCCGTTTGTTACTGCGGGTATCCACAAACGACACCGGCCCCTCTACGACCTCCAGGATCGACAAATCGGCCGGTGCGCCGATTTGCAAGGTTCCATGCTTCGGAATGCGGCTGATCACACGTGCTGGAGCGGCGGTCGCCATCGAGATGACTTCGGACATTGAAAACCCAAGACCGATCAGCTTGCTCATGACCCACGGCAAGTAGGGCATGCCCGGGGAATTGCCGGAGAACACGTGAACATCCGACGAGATGGTGTCAGGCGGGCAACCCTGTGCGATGGCTGCTTCGGCAATAGTGTAGTCAAAGCTGCCGCCACCGTGGCCAATGTCAAAAATGATTCCGCGCTTTTGGCTGCCAGTGCCGCCGGGAGCAACTTGCCGTCCTGCACAATGTTTGTGCCCATGCCCGCATTGTTTGGGGCGCCGGAATAACAATGCGTCAACACGTCGCCAGGGCGAAACAGGTCCAGTATTTGAGACATCAGCTCACGGTCCGCAACGCCGCCAATGTGGCACATCACTTTTGCCGGTACACCTGACATTTCGCAGGCCTTGATGGCGCGCTTCAAAGGCTCCAGACCGTGACGCGCAATGACGTTTTCGCTCATACGTACCTTGACACCCAGCACCATGTCAGCGTTTTCTGCGACTGCCCGGGCAGCGATTTCCACCTGCGCGTAATCAATATTGAGAAGCTCGGGTACCGGAAAGCCCGCCAGACCAGCGACCGCAATATGGACAAAGGCAAACTGGCGCGTTCGTGACGCCGGTACCGCGTAGCGGCGAAAACCGGCAAAATTGTTGGCTCCTGCATCGCCAGCCGAGACAACGGTGGTTGTGCACTGGTGTGCCACCAACTCGTCCGCCGGGATGCCAATGGCCGATCCGTAAGGATAGGTATGGCAATGCAGGTCGATCAGACCGGGTGTCACCAACCTGCCCGCCGCGTCCATCACGCGGTGCGCACGGTCGGCTGCAATGCCTTGCCCAATCGCTTCGATTGCTCCATAACGGATACCGATGTCGCGCACGCCGCTCAAACCCTGGCTCGGGTCCAGCACATTGGCGTTGCGAATCAATAGATCAAACTTGTCAGCAGGACCCATCGCGGCCAATGCGACGCCTGACCCTGAACTGGCCGCAAACAGCGCCGCGCTATGGCTTATAAACTCTCGACGGGAAAAGTTGTTCAAGGATGTCTCCTCTCAATGAGTCAGATAGAAGTAAGGGCCGCAATAAGTTGATCCAGTATCGCGGCCGGGCGCGCAAACGTCAACCCAGGCTTCACGACACTCCGAAGTCGCAGTGCCTGCCACTTCGGCACCTGCGACTTACCCGCTGGCGCCGAGCACGAGTATTGGCTAAACTGGCTACGGATAAGCCCAAAAACTGAAAGTACACCCATGCAAAACGACGACTCCGCCTTTGCTGAAACGCAGTTTCTGCCGGGTTATCGACCTGACACCAATGCCGCACCAGGCGCTACAGCGGCAGACTTTCAGGATGTCACGCGCCCAGGTGACCTATGGCCGGAAGCGGCAGACGCGCGTTGCAGCGAACAGGCTGCGCTCTTTGCCGGTACTGTGCCCGCCCCGTTGACCGTGGTTTAGGTCTCAACCTTATTTGCGGACAGAGGGCAAAAAGAGCGCCTGCAGGTC
>JANMCB010000528.1:0-2290 GCA_031360805.1 Rhodoferax sp. | reverse complement strand
CGGTGCGGCGTGTCTCCGCCGCCCAGGTCCCAGTACAGGCCGGTCATGATGCCCAGCGCTTCACGCAACAAGCCCGATGGCAGGTGCTCGTTGGGGGCGTGTTGCGAGCAGCCGGGGTACGAATGGGGCACCCACACGGTTTTCAGGCCCAGTGTGTCGGTGAAGATATGGTTCGGTAAGGAGCCACCCAAATTGGGCAAGACGGCGGGCAACTGGCCACCGGTCTCGCGGCTGGTTTTGGCGATTGACGCAACCACCCATTTAACCCAGGGCTCGTCGGGGTCGATGCGCGTGGCCTGAAACACCTCTTCGCGGGTGGACTCGATCTTCACACAGGCCAGCCCATAGGCGTCCAGATGACGGCGCAATGCAGGCAGGATGTCGTCGGCGTCAATGCCAACCACAAACCGCAACTGGCAGCGCGCCCAGGCGCGGGGCGGAATCGCGTTGACCGGCGTTTCGGGGTTTCCGGCCTTGAACGCCAGTGTTTCGAATGAACACCAGCCGAAGACGCGCTCGGCCGGGCTCAACCCGGGCTCGCCCCAAGTGGCGTCCACGACAGGCCCGTCTGCACCACCATCGACCACACAGTCGGCCAGTGCACGACGCACCGATGCCGGAAGCGACTTTGGCCGCCATTCAGGAATCCGAATCTCGCCGGTACTGGACGCAATGCAGGCAATCGCATGGGCCAGTTGCAGGCCAGGGTTGGAGATCAAGCCGCCCCAGTTGCCTGAGTGGTGCCCGCCCGCGCGCGCATCGATGCTCAAGTCGAAATTGATGCAGCCGCGTGAACCCAAAAACACGGTCGGTCGGTCTGCCCGCAAGCGCGGTCCGTCAGATGCAATCATCACATCGGCGCTAAACAGCGTTTTGTTCGCCTCACACAGCGCCTCCAAGCCCGGCGAGCCGACTTCCTCGCCCATTTCGATCAGGTACTTGGCATTGAAGCCCAGCTTGCCACGCGTATTGATTACATGGGCCATGGCCTGAAGGTTGACCGAGTGCTGGCCTTTGTTGTCCGCGATACCCCGGCCATACCAGCGGCCACCCTGCTCGGTCAAAGTCCACGGCGAAAGGCCTGCTTTCCATTCGGCGTCCAGCCCGCGAATCACGTCGCCGTGCCCATAGCCAAACACGGTCGGCAGGGCTGAGTCTTCCATGCGCTGTCCAAACAGGAAAGGCGCTTGTGCAAGCGAATGCGTCAAGATTTGACAGGTAAAGCCCATCGACTCAAACGCTGGCTGAAGCTCAGTGTCGAGGTAGCTATTCAGCACCCCGGCGCGGGCCGGGTTCTGGCTCTCGGTAGGCAGTGCAATCCGTCGCGCCAATGTTGCGCGAAATGCGCCGCTGTCGAATTGGGCTTGGGCTTGGGCAATGGCGGCGGTTCGGGTCATGTTGCAAATAGGTGTAAAGGGTCTGCATAATGATACGCACCGGTTTGGCCACAGGAGACTTCATGCATTCCAACGCAGACTTGATCACCCGCTTTTACACCGCCCTCTCACGGCTGGACGGCGCCGCCATGGCCGCCTGCTATGCCGACAACGCCACCTATTCCGACCCGGTGTTTGTTGACCTGAAAGGCCGCGAGCCCGGCAAGATGTGGCGCATGCTGTGCGCACGCGGCAAAGACATGACGGTGGTTTTTGACGGCATTGAAGCCGATGACGCAATCGGCAAGGCGCACTGGATTGCCACCTATACCTTTTCAGAAGCGCGCAACAAGGTGGTGAATGACGTTCAGGCCCGGTTTACCTTCAAGCACGGCAAGATTGAAACCCACCAGGACCAGTTTGACCTGTACCTGTGGATGCGCCAGGCGCTGGGCCTCAAGGGCGCATTGTTGGGCCGGATTCCAGCGGTGCAGACCAAATTGCGCAAGACCGCGCGCGCGAGGCTGGATGCGTTCACGGGCTGAACAGGGCTGCGCCAGCCCTGCCCTCAAAATCACGCCAGGGCTACCGTAACGCGACGAACCTTGCGCACGTTGAAGGCGCTGATGATGATGACGCCTTGCACCAGCGCCAGCCCGAAGAACACGCCTGTGTAGTGATGCTGGTCCATCAACACGCCAAAAATCAGGGGCGAAATCGCCTGGCCAATGTCAAGCCCGGAATAAACCACCCCGTAGACCCGCCCGGTTGAGTTCTCCGGCGTCGACTTCTTGACCAGCAGATCCCGCGAAGGCCCTGCCGTGCCGGATGCAAAACCCATCACGCCAAACAGCACTGGCACCGCATAGGCGGGCAAATGCGCCAGCCCCAGCGTCAACGCCACTACAGCGGCA
>JANMCB010000519.1:0-1541 GCA_031360805.1 Rhodoferax sp. | reverse complement strand
ATGATATCCACGCTATGGCCATACAATGGATATTTTGTGAACTATCGATTTGAAAGAATACCTATGACCATGCATGTCAATCTGTCTTCGGAAATGGAAGGTTATATCAAGCAGAAGGTAGCCGGGGGCTTTTATGGCAACGCAACTGAAGTGATTCGCGATGCCATTCGCCGCATGAGTGCTGAGGAACTGCGCGCGACGGCGTGGCGCGCGGCCATTGCCAAGGGGGACTCACAGTTGGACCGTGGTGAGGGGGCTCTCTACACGTCAGCGCTGATGGAAAGCATCACGCAGTCGGCAATTGCCGCCCTACACAACGGCCGGGCGATAGACCCTGATGTCATCGCGTAAGGTATCTCTTAAACTTTCACCTGCTGCGCAGACTGACTTCGCTGGCATCCTCCAATACACCGGTGAGCGCTGGGGACGCGAACAACTGCTGGTTTACCGCGACAGGCTTGACGGTGCGCTCAAAATGCTTGCGGGCAATGTAGGTCTTGGGCATCATAGCCCTGAACTACCAGCTACCCATCGCCTCTACTTCGTGGGCCCCCATGTCATCGTCTACCGCACAAGGGGCGATGTGACAGAGGTTGTTCGCATATTGCACCAACGAATGAGCGTTGTGCGCCACGTCTGATGCGACAGCCGAAATCCTTTTTGTTATCGAAGGCAACAGCCATGCGTCCACCTCGCAGGCGAGGTGACCGCAACGCCCAACACAGATGCACCATTTCGCGGTCACCGTCCGCCAACTTTAGTTTGATGATCCAAAAGTCCAAGTCTGAATCGTCACTGGCAGAGGCCACCATGGTGACACTCTGGCATCAAGTACCCAAAGCCTTCAACACATTTTCAGCCGTTGCCGGTGCAGTCAAACTGACCACCGAACCGTCACCTCGCGCACTGCCAATCGCATCGCGCAGCGCCTCGTACACACTGATCGCCAGCATGAGTGGTGGCTCGCCCACGGCCTTGCTGCCAAATACGTTGTCTTCACGGTTGGGCTCGGGCCAGAGCGTAACTTTGAAGTGCTGCGGCACATCGCCCGCTGTGGGGATTTTGTAAGTGCTCGGCGCGTGCGTGGTTAGTAACCCTGCGTCATTCCAGACCAATTGCTCGGTGGTCAGCCAGCCCATGCCCTGCACAAAACCGCCTTCAATCTGGCCGATGTCGATGCCCGGGTTGATGCTTCGGCCGACGTCGTGCAGGATGTCCACTTTCAGCACGCGGCTCTCGCCGGTCAGCGTGTCTATCGCAACCTGGGTGCAGGCTGCGCCATACGCAAAATAGTAAAACGGCCGGCCGGTCAGCGTCGTTTTGTCGTAGTGAATTTTGGGCGTACGGTAGAAGCCGTCGCTCCACAACTGGATGCGGTTGGCATGTGCCAGGCGGACGACTTCGTCAAAAGTGCGGCTTGATTGCGGCGAGACCACACGGCCCGCTTCAAAGCGCACCGCGCCTGCGCCGCAGTTGTCCAGCCCGCTGACAAAAGCGGCCAGGTTGTCGCGCACGTTGCGCGCGGCGAACTGCGCGGCACG
>JANMCB010000503.1:0-5724 GCA_031360805.1 Rhodoferax sp. | reverse complement strand
GCATTTTCACTGGGTAGTTGGATGCCTTCATGATACGACGCGGCCGGGCTGACGAATGTGTTGGTGCAGCAAAAACGTAAAGGGTCGTCCTACGCACGCCGGGCAGATGGCTTCACCTTGCGCTTGGCCGCTGGTTTCACTGCAGACTTTGATGCCGCTTCGCCCTTCCCTGCGGGCACCTTGCGCCGCTCCAGACTCTTCGCCAGCAAGGCCGTCAGGTCGACAACATTGGAGAAGCTGGATGCATCGGTGGCGTCTTCGAGTGGGGTTACCTGTTCGGTCTTGCCCGCCTCTACTTTCTGCTTGATCAGCGCTCTGACGGCGGTTCCAAAGCCATCTGTGTAGGCCTCAGGGTCCCAGGGGCGAGTCATTTCCGCAATCAGCTGTGCGGCCATTTTCAACTCGGCTGGTTTCAGGCTGGTAGCAGTTTTGCCCTTCGCAGGCAGGTTCAACCCATCGACCGGCCGCATCTCTGTCGCCCACCGAATCGTGTTCAACATCAGTGCCGCGCCCGACGGTATGAGCGCCGCCAGGTGTTCCTTCGTGTGCATCACCACGCGCGCAATGCCGATCACACCAGCGTCAAGCATGGCTTCTCGCAGCAGTGCATATACGCGCTCACCCTTGCCAGACGGCTCCAGATAGTAAGGGCGCTCCAGAAGCACAAAGGCAATCTCGCTGGCCTTGACAAAACCCTCGATCTCGATGGTCTGTGTACTCTTTGGAAAGGCCGCCCTGATTTCATCATCACTGAGCACCACGTAGTCACCATCGTCGAGCTTGACGCCTTTGACAATGTCCTCCTTGGCAATCTCCTTGCCGGTGCGCTTGTTGACGCGTTTATAGCCCACCGGGTCCATTGAACGTTTGTCCAGCCAGTCAAAATCAACCCCAACTTCCTGCGATGCCGGGTACAGGGAAACGGGCACGTGGACCAACCCGAAGCTGATGGCGCCTTTCCAGATCACTCTAGGCATAAGTTCTCCTTAAATTGTGTTCGTTGGCGTGTAATTCATGGTCTTCATGGCAGCGCTGAGGGTTTGTGCGGCAGCTTTGTACCCACTCCAGGGCAGATTGCCCTGATCCAGCCGCTGAAGCGCAGTGCGCACGTTCCAGTGGTCCGCGCCACGAAGGCTGTCAAGTTCGCTCCACGCCACCGGCACCGAAATGCCCAAGCCAGGGCGAGCCCGGGCCGACCAGGCGCACACGGTGGTGGCCGCAGCACCATTTCGCAAGTAGTCGACAAAGATTTTCCCGACGCGATTCCTCGGACCACTCTTTCCCACGAAGCGCTGCGGTATGGTGCGGGCCAAGTGCAACACGATGGCCTGCGAGAATCCTTTGACTGTTTCCCACCCGTGCACCCTTCGAAGCGGAAGCACTATGTGCAAGCCTTTGCCGCCGCTGGTCTTCAAAAATGCAGCCAGTCCGAGTTGCATTAGAAATGCATGCACCAGGCGTGCCGCTTCCTGCACCTGGCGCCAAGGCACCCCTTCGCCCGGATCAAGGTCAAGCACCATGCGGTCCGGGCGGGCAAGCGAGGGCCGGCTTGCATTGACGGTGTGAATTTCAACCATGTTCCATTGCGCCGCAGACAGCAGACCCTGCCTGCTGATGACCTCCATCAGCGCGGCATGGTCTACCGTGAGCGCCGGATCGAACGCGCGGATTCCGGCCAGGGCATCCGTGTCGAGGTGCTTTTGAAAGAACAGCTCCCCGCCCACGCCCGCAGGTGCGCGTACCAGCGACACCGGCCTGCCCTTCAGGTGATCCATCATCAATTCACTGACCAGTCCGTAGTAGCGAAGCAAGTCGATCTTGGCCGTGCCAGTGCTGGCATCGATGATGCGGTCGGGGTGCGTCACACGCAGTTTGTCCGGCAATGGTGAAGCCGGTGGCCGGGCAGCGCGCGGCGTGTGGGTGCGCGCCAGATTGATCGCCGTTTCTCGCATGATGAGCTTGGCCTCCTTGTCAGTTCGCAGGCTGTGAAAGACCCCATGGCGAATGCGCCCTGCGCTGGTCCATTCGCCGAACGACACCTCGGCCACGAGACACGGTTTGACCCAGTGTGGCTTGCCCTCGATTTTCGAATCCGCGGCAAACGGGTTTTTGGTCCGCGCAATGGTGTCGAGTTTTCCTTTGATCTCCGTCAGCGTCCGCGCGTCAAATCCGGTGCCGACATTGCCGACGTATTGCAGGCTGTCCGTGCCGTTGAACACACCCAGCAGCAGTGCGCCAAAGCCGCTGCGCGAGCCTTGCGGATCGGTAAACCCACCAACCACAAACTCTTGCCGCTGCCCACACTTGAGCTTCACCCAATCTGTGGAGCGCCGCGAAACATAGGGTGAATCGCGCCGTTTGGCCACCAGGCCTTCCAGCCCCAGTTTGCAGGCAGACGTGATGAGGCTGACGGGGTCAGCGGCAAACTCTTCGCTGAAGCGCACGCGATCTGACGCGCTGCCTGGTTCAGCGGTCTTCAGTATCTGACTCAATGCCGCGCGCCTGGCGTCAAGCGGGCACGCGCGAAGGTCATGCCCGGCGAAGTAAGGCAGGTCGAAGAGATACAGGACCATTTCTTGCGTTCGCCCGGATTCAAAACAGGCCTGCAACGCGCCAAAATCCGGCAGACCGCGTTGGTCCGTCACGACGACTTCCCCGTCGTACCAACCGATGGGCAGCTTCAAACTGGCGATGGCTTGCTGAAGGGACGCAAGTTTTGAAGTCCAGTCATTGCCATTGCGGGTAAACAGCCTGATGTCCTTGGCACTTGTGCCAGCGATCCGTGTCAACAAACGGTAGCCGTCAAATTTGACTTCAAAAATCCAGCCCTGCGGGTTTTTTGGCACGTCCTGTGCCAAGGTGGCGAGTTGGGGAGCCAGTGCGGTCGGTAGTTCTGATTTGGTTGCGCCCAAAGGGATACCTGCCTTGCTTTGGGTGAGTCGATCAGAAAAGGCCTGCGTCATCACGCTGTCGGCCAATTCGTCGACCACGCTGAATTCGCTGGAAGGTCGGGCAAACGAGTCCTTTTCCTTGATCAGCAACCACGGCGGCTGCTTTTCTGACTTGCCAACCCTCTCGCTGTTGATCCGGACCAGCACCCACCTGCCGTGAAGCTTATGCCCCCGCAGCTCAAACTTGAGATTGCCCGCACGCAGGCCCGCTTCGCCGTCGCCAATGGGAGTCCAGAAGCCGCTGTCCCAGACTATGACTTTGCCCGCCCCGTACTGCTTTGGGGGAATCGTTCCTTCAAAACTGGCATAAGCAATCGGGTGATCCTCCACTTGCACCGCCATTCGTTTGTCCTTTGGGTCCAGGCTGGGCCCTTTTGGGATGGCCCAGCTTTTCAGCGTGCCGCCAAGCTCCAGGCGAAAGTCGTAGTGCAGGCGGCCCGCCCAATGTTTTTGGACGACAAAACACATCTGAGCCTCACCAGCAGTTGCACCCACCCCGGTGGCGACCGGCTCGGGTGTGCTGGAGAAATTCCTTTTGGCTGAATAGGCCTGCAGCGATGAGGGAGGATGCATTGAGTTCAGTAAAGCAGCCTTCCAGCGTAAGGGGCTCCTGTCTCCTTGCGTTAAGCCATAAGCGCAAACTGCTGTAGGAGGAATCCCCCAAGAAAAATTTTCACGCCGCTGACCCTGTGTGTGCCATCGCACAGAATGCGAGTGCGTTCGAACCCACTATTCGGATTCACGCGCAGTTCCCCTAACTTTGGAGGTTGTCATGACTCATCGCCGAATTTTGATCAGTAGCGTTTTATTGGCAGGCATGCTCGGCTTGAGCGCCTGCAACACGTCACCCATGGCGTCCAGCATGAGTGGGCTGTCAGCACGCCTGTCAGGAGCACAGGAAGTGCCTGCAGTCACCAGCCCCGCCAGCGGCACGCTCGCGGCCAATCTGGACCGGCAAACCCGCCTGCTGACCTGGACGGTCAACTACAGCCCGATGAGTGGCCCGGCCACAGGTGGCCACTTTCATGGCCCGGCCGCAATGGGGCAAAACGCCGGTGTGGCGGTACCGTTCGCGGGCAGTCTTGACAACCCCATCAAAGGATCAGCCACCCTGACTGAAGCGCAAGTAGCGGACCTGTTGGGCGGTCGCTGGTATGTCAACCTGCACACGGCCGCAAACCCTGGTGGCGAAATCCGCGGCCAGGTGACGTTGAACCCTTGATTCTGATTGCCCAGCAAATGCCTCAACCGCCTGAATTGAAGCAACGGACAACTGCCAATGCCGCCACCCCCGAGCCGTCGAGCCCGGACTCATCGAACGAGCCGCAAAACGCCGTATCTTTGGTTTCAGACAAAGGCCTGAAGCTGCCCCACGAACGCGACCAGTCGATCGACGCGCCTGCGAACGCGCCCGACCCCGTGATTGCGCAAGCCAAGCGCGATATTGATGCCGGTCTGGTGGACACTGACATGCGGGCTACGCCGGGCCTGGACGCGAAACTTCGCGCCAAGCTGGTGCCCGGTGCGGGCGGCAAACCGGCTGGATCGCGCCAATGACAAGGGTGTGAAAGCAGCTTAATATACCTAATTTGGGTATATTAGGCGTCGATTTATCAGTTTTTTGACGAAAAAACGATTAAATATCCTTATAGCCCTCGTGTTTATTAACTTTACTGCTATTTATTTTATATCACGCTCCAAATCCGGCAATTCTTTTAAATCCCGGTAGTTCGCCGCAAATTTCCTTTTTCCGGGCGTCTAACCACACCGGGTTTTGAAAGCCGCAACGGGAGCGCCACGGTCTGACTCACCCCGGTACCACGCGAACCTCCACCCTGCGCGCCTGGGCCGCACGCCCGCTGCCCAGTGACTTCTCGGGCTTTTGCAACGCGATGCGTTGTTTGTCGATGCCCTGGCGCTCCAGCACGCCAGCTACGGCCTGAGCGCGCTTTCTGGCCAGTTCTGCATTGCGCGCCGGGTCGCCATAGCTGTCGTGAAAACCAGCCACAGCCACCGTGGCGCTTGCATTGGCATTCAGGTATCTGACAACGCCTGCCAGGCTTCGGCCAACGCCCTTAGGCAGGCTGGCATTGGCACGTGGAAAGAATACCTGCGCCACCGCAGGCGCGGCGGCAGCGGCTTTGGCGTCCGGCACCGTCAAGGGCTCCGCTGGCACAGGCGAAGCCGGCAAGGCTGCCGTCATGTTGCCAGCGGCAACGTCGGGCGCTGGTGCCGTGGCAGAAGCAGCCGAAGAGGCAATGGCAGCCGCTTCTGTTGCGACAACACCGGCCGATGAGCTCGCTGCGCCGGCGGGTTGAACTGCAACGGCGTTGTTGGGTTCAGTCGGGGCCGAAGCCGCTGTCGTGGCCGAAGTGACTGCGCCAGTTGATGCTGCTGACTTTGTGGACACATCGCCTGAGGCCCCTGACAGCGCACGCAATGCAGGCCAAGGCAGTTGGGTAGGCCCGCCCGGCCCATAGCCCAGCAGCCATGTGGCCAGCAAGGCCGAGGCCAGCATGACCGCGACCCATGGGTGCACGCGATCTCTTTGGTGGCCTGCGGCGTCGGCTGTGGTTAGTTTGGTGTTCATTGGCAAACGTTCCTTTCAGTCCGGTCAAACGTCTGCTTCGAGCACGTCCTGCAACATGCGCAGTTCGCCCCACTGGTTGTTGGCGGCCAAACCCGCCTGGCGCGCCCAGGTAGACGGGTTGACCGAGCCGAATTCGGTGCCAGCCTGATCCAGCATGGTCTGCAGGCGTGGTTGCGGTGTTTG
>JANMCB010000481.1:0-5806 GCA_031360805.1 Rhodoferax sp. | reverse complement strand
CAATATCCTGTTCATATGTGGTGGCGCTTTCTCGGGGCTTGAAAAGGTCATTGACAACCGCACCGAAGCTTCAGGGATCGGTTTTGGGGCCAGTGTCAAGAGCAAGACTCAGCGCAGCCTGACTGAAGTTTTCAAAGATGTCGAACCCGAGGACTTGATCAAATTTGGTTTGATCCCCGAGTTGGTCGGGCGCATGCCAGTGGTCGCAACCCTGGCAGAGCTTAGCGAAGATGCGTTGGTTCAAATTCTTACGGAGCCAAAAAATGCTTTGGTCAAACAGTATGGCAAGTTGCTGGCCATGGAAGGCGTCGATCTGGAAATTCGGCCTTCGGCATTGAAAGCAATAGCCAGAAAAGCATTAGCCCGCAAGACCGGGGCACGGGGGCTGCGGTCGATTCTTGAGCAATCTCTGATCGATACGATGTTTGAACTGCCAACCACCTCCAATGTCGACAAGGTTGTGGTTGACGAATCGACGATTGAGGAGAACAAGCCCCCGCTTCTGGTCTACCGGGAAGTTGCGAAAAAAGCCTGAGTGGGCATCGGCGCTTCAATTGGGTCGGTCTCCTGTCGGCAAACATTTCAGGGTATGAGCAAAGCGATTTTTGCACCCATTCGCAAGCGACCCGCTTGAAATCGCTGTAAGTCAATCCATATTCAACAGGTTAGAAAAGGTTTACTTATGTCCGGTCACACCGAATTGCCCGCTACACCAGTGGAACTGCCATTGCTTCCACTTCGAGACGTCGTGGTTTTCCCGCACATGGTCATACCGCTCTTTGTCGGCCGTCCGAAAAGCATCAAGGCGCTTGAAGCGGCCATGGAGTCGGAACGGCGCATCATGTTGGTGGCGCAAAAGGCCGCAGCCAAGGACGATCCGCTGGTGTCGGACATGTTTGACGTGGGTTGTGTATCCACCATATTGCAAATGCTCAAGCTGCCGGATGGCACCGTCAAGGTGCTGGTGGAAGGCCAGCAGCGGGCGATGGTTAACTCGATACTCGAAGGAGAACTTCATTTCTCGGCGACCGTTACGCCGATTGAGGCTCCAGCAGACGCTACCGACAAGGGACGTGCGAAGTCCAGTGAAATCGAAGCCTTGCGCAGGGCTGTGATGCAGCAGTTTGACTTGTACGTCAAGCTCAACAAAAAAATCCCGCCGGAAATTTTGACTTCAATTTCCAGTATTGACGACGCGGGCCGCCTGGCCGACACAATTGCAGCTCACCTCCCGCTGAAACTGGAGAACAAGCAGGCGGTACTGGCTCTTTCTGGCATCAAGGAACGCCTGGAAAACCTGTTTGAGCAGATTGAGCGTGAGGTTGATATCCTTAACGTCGACAAGAAAATTCGCGGCCGCGTCAAGCGGCAGATGGAGAAGAACCAGCGGGATTTTTACCTGAACGAGCAGGTCAAGGCTATTCAGAAGGAGCTCGGTGAAGGTGAGGATGGCGCCGATGTAGACGAGATCGAGAAAAAGATCAAGGCTGCCAAAATGCCCAAAGACGCGCTCAAGAAAGCGGAAGGCGAGCTTAAAAAGCTGAAGTTGATGTCGCCAATGTCCGCAGAAGCGACGGTTGTACGCAATTACATTGACGTATTGACGGGCTTGCCGTGGGCCGCGAAAACGAAAATCAAACATAACCTGACCAACGCAGAAACGGTATTGAATGAGGACCACTTCGGTCTGGATCGGGTAAAAGACCGCATTCTTGAATACCTTGCTGTGCAACAGCGTGTTGACAAGGTCAAAGCGCCCATCCTTTGCCTTGTTGGCCCTCCAGGCGTCGGCAAAACATCGCTGGGGCAATCCATTGCCAAAGCGACTGGCCGCAAGTACGTGCGTATGGCCCTGGGTGGCATGCGCGATGAAGCGGAAATTCGCGGACATCGGCGTACCTATATTGGCGCCATGCCAGGCAAGGTATTGCAAAGTCTGTCCAAAGTGGGCACGCGCAACCCCCTTTTTCTTCTGGATGAAATCGACAAGCTCGGAACCGATTTCCGGGGTGACCCGTCCAGCGCCTTGCTGGAGGTGCTTGACCCGGAGCAAAACCACAAATTTGGCGATCACTACGTTGAGGTTGATTTCGATCTGAGTGACGTCATGTTTGTCGCGACATCGAATTCAATGAATATTCCTCCGGCATTGCTGGACCGAATGGAGGTCATTCGGCTTTCGGGTTACACCGAAGAAGAAAAAACCAACATTGCGCTGAAGTATCTGCTGCCCAAACAGCTGAAGAACAATGGTGTCAAGGACGCAGAGCTGCTGGTGACCGAAGAGGCGGTACGTGACATTGTTCGCTACTACACGCGCGAGGCGGGTGTGCGCTCGCTGGAGCGGGAGCTGTCCAAAATTTGCCGCAAAGTCGTCAAAGGCTTGCAGCTTAAGAAGATGACTCCGCAAGTGAAGGTCGATGGCTCCAACCTGAATGACTTTCTGGGTGTCCGCAAATTCAATTACGGTCGCGCTGAGGAACAGAACCAGGTGGGCCAGGTTGTCGGGCTGGCATGGACTGAAGTGGGTGGCGATTTGCTGACGATTGAAGCTGCTTTGATGCCCGGAAAAGGCGTCATCACCCGTACTGGTTCACTGGGTGATGTCATGAAGGAGTCGGTCGAAGCTGCAAGGACTGTCGTTCGAAGTCGTGCAGCCCGTTTGGGCATCAAAGACGAGATTTTCGAGAAGAAGGATATTCACATTCACGTACCTGACGGGGCGACGCCTAAAGATGGCCCCAGTGCAGGCGCTGCAATGACTACAGCTTTTGTGTCGGCGCTCACCGGAATTCCAGTTCGTGGAGACGTGGCCATGACTGGTGAAATCACGCTGCGAGGCGAGGTTACAGCCATCGGTGGGCTGAAGGAGAAATTGTTGGCTGCACTTCGGGGCGGTATCAAGACCGTTTTGATTCCCGAAGAAAACGCCAAGGATTTGCAGGAGATACCGGAAAACGTCAAGAATGGTCTTGAGATCGTTCCTGTCCGCTGGATTGACAAAGTGCTTGAAGTTGCGTTGGTACGCATGCCCACGCCGCTGCCGGAGGAAGACCTGGTTGCGGCGGTTGCCGTCTCGGCAAGTGGTGTTCCGAACGTTGTCCCTCCTGCATTAGGTGTCGATGGATCAGTGAAGCATTGAACCGGCCCCTTGTTGGGTAGCAGTGGCAACGACAAGGTCTAAAAATTTGCACCTTCACTTGGCGGTCCAAGTTGGAAATGCGGATAAATAGGCTATAATTCGAGGCTTGAAACGCGGGAGTAGCTCAGTTGGTAGAGCGCAACCTTGCCAAGGTTGAGGTCGAGAGTTCGAGACTCTTCTCCCGCTCCAAATTGGTACAAAAAAGGGAAGCATACTGCTTCCCTTTTTTGTCGGGATTTTGGGGCCACTTCGGTCACAAAAGCCAAACGGCGCGATAGCAAATCGGTTATGCAACGGATTGCAAATCCGTCTAGCCCAGTTCGACTCTGGGTCGCGCCTCCATAAAAAGCCATTAAAATCAAAAGTCTGCAAAAATCTTAAATTTGCAAAGAGGCTGAAAAGAGCCTCAAATATTCCTCAAATCGCCTCAATTTGCCTCGAAGAGGTAGGCTTTGGTCTGGTCCTTGTTCTCACCTTGCCCGAGGAACTCAACAAGGACAGTACAGAAAAGGACGCTGCGCTCCAGATGCAAAGCATGCGAACAAGCCGGCAACACGGCTAATGACGCGCGGGGGATGCAGCGCCAAAGTATCTCAATTTGGGACCAACCATAGGTGCGATCGCTCTCCCCCCAGATTACCAACGTGGCCTGCTTAATCCGGCCCAGATGGTCGCGCCCGTCCCAGGATTCCATCGCGCTCAGACCCGCACTGGCGGCCTGTTCGCTGGCTTGGGTAGCCAGCTCAGCCAAGGCTTCATACGCCGGTGAAGCCTCGCAATCGAGCAACCAAGTGGCACAAATTCGGCTGGCCGTACGTTGCACGCCGTCGTCTCTCAAGCGCTGTCGCGACTGGGCCATGGTTTCAAAACGGCCCGGAATGCAACCCACCGGACCGGTCGCGTATAACACCAGTTTGTTCACCCGATGAGGAGCCTGCCTCGTGATTTCTTGGGCCACCATGCCACCCATTGAATGGCCCAACAAATGGAAGCGCTCGATCCCCATGTGATCGAGCGTAGCCAAAACGTTGCGGGCGTGATCAGCCAAATTGGTCGGGGCCGCCATGTGACGGGCTACGCCGTATCCCGCCAGATCAAGAGTCACGACTTCAAAATATTGACTCAGGAAGGGCAGCTGCGCGTCCCACTGGCCGGAGCCCCCCAAATAACCGTGCACCAGCACCAGAGCGGTGCCAACGCCAACCCTTTTAAAGGGCAGGAAGAACGGCGGAATTGCAGCTAGAACGGGTGAGTCCATGTCTGAAATATGGTTTGACAATCAATAACGCAACCAAAGCCTTCGCCTCTTTCAATTTAAGTTAAGAAACTGAATTTGCCTGCCACCAGGCCACACAGCTTCGGGCTAGCGCCGCCGTACTGTCAACACAATGGATGCGAAGCTGCGACTTTATCGCATCAAGTGCCAAAGGCGTTTCAGTGCAAGCCAGAACCACTGCACGTGCGCCATGCTGCAGGAGTGTCTGGACGGCTTGCTCAATGAGTTGGCCGCCATGCGAGGTATCTCCAGCCTTGACACGCTCTATCCCAGGCAAAACCAGCGTGTTCATCACGTGATCCTCCGGCAGCATGACTTTGTAACCGGAGCGGATGAGTTCAGGATCAAAAATCTGTGCAGCAAGGGTAGCGCGGGTGGCAATGATGCCAATTGTTGAGCCAGCATCAGCCAGCAGCGACAGCTCATTGACACTCGCATCCACGATGCTCAAAAATGGAACACTGCATCCCTTGAGCAAATCGGCGTACCAAAAATGTGCGGTATTGCAGGGCATGGCCAAAGCCCTGGCGCCAGCGGAAATCAGGCGATCACGCGCGGCCAGGAGCTCAAGTAGCGGTGAGCGTCCGTCACCAAGGATGGCCGCTGGTCGCGGTGCAATGCGCGGGTCAGACTGGATCAGCATTGGCACGTGATCGGCATCTCCCTGGGCGGGAGTTTCCGAAATAACCTTGCTGAAGAAGTCTACTGTTGCCAATGGGCCCATGCCGCCTAAAACACCAATCATGATTGTTATGCCTCCGGATACCTGTCAGTGAACGGCCATCAAGTAGCTGCCAAGGCCACCAGTGCAGTGACCACCAAGCCAGGAACGAGTTCTTTGGTGTACTCCATTGCGCAACAGGCGCAAGCGTCGTCATCAAGCCAGGTTCTTAAAGTGGCTTCAGGCTGTCAAATGCATTCATGTAACCATACAGCGCGACAGCGCCGCCGGTGTGCAAGAACACGATGTTTTCGCCCTTTTTGTAGTGGCCCTTGCGGCACAGGTCGATCAGACCCGCCATGCCTTTGCCTGAATACACCGGGTCCAGCAAAATACCTTCCAGGCGCGCCATCATGGTCACCGCTTCAATCATGCCGGGGGTGGGTACGCCGTAGCCGCCGCCTACGTAGTCGCAGTTGGCTTTGACGCTTTCACGGCTGATACTGCCGGGAACGCCAAGCAGTTCAGCAGTTTTAACAGCCAGGTTGTAGACGCTGGTTTCTTGCGCTTCTTTTGCGGCACGCACGCCAATGCCCAGAACCGGAATCTGGCTACGTGCACCTTCCAGGCCCACTACCAGTCCGGCTTGCGTACCTGCACTGCCAGTAGCGTGCGTAACGCAGCTCACGTTGAGCCCGAGCGTGTTGAATTGGTCGACCATCTCCAG
>JANMCB010000487.1:0-8696 GCA_031360805.1 Rhodoferax sp. | reverse complement strand
AAGCATGCCTTGCTGGCTACTGTGGTGCGGACATGGGGATCGTCGCCCCGTCCTGTGGGTTCCATCATGGCCTTGTGCGAGGATGGTGCTGTAGTGGGATCAGTGTCGGGCGGGTGCATTGAAGACGACTTGATTTACAAGCACACCCAAGCTTATGCCAGCAACATCATGCCCACTGGAGCGCCCAAGTTCGTCAAGTACGGAATTACTGCAGACGAGGCCCATCAATTCGGTTTGCCGTGTGGTGGAACGCTGGAACTGCTGTTGGAGTTCGATCCGGATGCAACCAGCCTAGCCCAGTTGGTGGCTGACCTCGAGCAGGGTTTTCTGGTGCAGCGAACTGTCCGTCTGGACGACGGCAGGGTAAGCCTTCGAGCAAGTAGTGCTCCGGAAAACCTGTTCATTTCTGACGGCGCATTGACAAATACATTTGGGCCTGAGTACCGCATGTTGCTGATTGGTGCTGGTCAGTTGACAGAATACTTGGCGACGATGGCGCTTTTTAGTGGATTTTCTGTGACAGTGTGCGACCCCCGGGAAGAGTACAGGGGGGCTTGGTCCGTTGCTCAGGTTTCTGTGGTGAGCGACATGCCTGACGATGTAGTCACTGCCTTCAGACCAGACCGGCGAAGTTGTGTCGTTGCCTTGACGCACGATCCCAAACTGGATGACCTGGCTTTGTTGGAGGCCCTTAAATCAGACGCCTTTTATGTGGGTGCCATAGGTAGCCGACGCAACAATGAATTGCGGCACCTTCGCATGATTGAGCATTTTGAACAAACGGCTGAAGGACTGGCCAGATTGCGAGGTCCAATTGGGATATATATTGGGAGCAAGACGCCCTCTGAAATCGCAGTCAGCGTGATGGCTGAAATTTTGGCCGTCAAGAATGGCGTGACGCTTCCCAGAGACATGGACGTTGCCCAGGCAAAAAATGATCGCGCTGTTTCGGCCAACGACGCTGGTGACCTGGTTTGTGGCGTGCCCCTCAAAGTGGGGTAACGCGGTCAATGCTTCTGCACCACCTACGGGCTAAAATTTGAGTTTCGAGACTGACCATAAGGACGGTGTATGCAAAATAGCGCAGTGATGCACTTGAAGTTTGCTGTTTTGGCATGCGCCTTGATAGTTCAGGGTTGCGGTGGAGGCGGTGGTGGCGTTTCGGTGGTTACGCCTCCTGCGACATCGCCGACGCCAAATCCAGGGCAAGTGACTCCTGCAACTGTTTTGGTGACCGGAACTGCCACCTATGCTTTTGTTCCAAACAAAGCCTCGAATGGCGCCTTGGATTTTGCGGCTGCCGTCGACAAACCAGTGCGGGGCGCCACGCTGCAGGCAATTTCGGGGACTACAGTGCTGGGCACAACAGTAACTAATGAGCAGGGGTCTTACTCATTGACCCTGCCCATCAACACCGCCTATTTTTTGCGGCTGCGCGCCGAGCTGATCAACACAAGCGGCGCCGCCAAGTGGAATGTTTCGGTCAAAGACAATACAGCAGACGGCGCCTTGTGGGTGGTTGACAGTGCAGTCGCTTCAAGCGGGAACGTCAATAGTTCACGCTCCATTGCCGCTGGATCTGGTTGGAATGGCAGTCGGTACGCTGCGATTGGCCGGGCAGCCGGTCCCTTTGCAATTCTTGACACCATTTTTTCCGGCATAAAACTGGTGTCATCAGTGCAGCCAACAGCAACTTTTCCATTGCTGGACGTGTTCTGGAGCCCGGGCAACAACACCGCCCGTACAACCAGTAACGATTACTCAACAGGTGAGATCGGTGTCACATTCTTTCTTGAAACGATCCAGAGTGCCTCGGTTTCACGTGTCATCTATGTTTTGGGGAAGGAAGACGACGACACCGATGAGTACGACAGTTCGGTTGTGGGACATGAGTTCGGACACTATTTGCAAAGCGCGTTCTCGAATGATCATTCAATTGGTGGCTCACATGGAAGTTTGAGCAAGCTGGACATGACTCTGGCATTTTCAGAGGGATGGGGCACTGCCTGGTCAAGCATGATGCGGGGCACTCCAATTTACGCTGACTCGTTTGGTGTGGCACAAGCGAGTGGATTCACATTTTCGCTGGTTACAACTCCATCTGACCCGGCGCGCGGGTGGTACCGAGAGGATTCGATTGATAGCGGTTTGTATGCGCTTTATTCGGGTCAGGGTTTCTTGCCGATTTGGACTGCGTTATCGGGGCCCATGGCATCGTCACAAAATGCCTTGGGGAGCATATTCAGTTTTGCCGATGCGGTGCGTAGTGCTGGAAATGCAGCAGTTACAACGGCGCTTAACAGAATTCTTGCTGCCCAGAATATTTTTACAGGGGTAGGTGCCGACCAGTGGGGAACTGGTGAAACCAACAACGGCGGAAATTCGGGCAACCTGCCTATCTACACCACGTTGGCGCTGAACATCCCAACGCCCGTCTGCTTCATCAATGACAACCAGGTTGGGAGTTCGAAAAACAAGCTTGGCATGCTGAAGTACTTTCGGATTGGGCTGACTCCCGGGCAGGCTGGAGTTCGTACAGTTACTGCCAATTTTGGAGTTGGGCGAGATCTGGATTTTACGGTGTACCAAAGCCGCAAAGTGGTGGTTCAAGCGGTCGCTGACAGCCTTGGGACCACATCAGAAAGTGCCAACGTTAGCCTGAACGCGGGCGAGGTAGTCATTCGGGTAAACGACTTCATCACAACCTCGCCACCGGCAGCGCCTAACTGCGCCACAATAACAATTCGATAATTGTTTCTGGCGAACTTTCAATTACTGCATTAGTTGGATTCACTCCAAAAGAGGACTTGATGGATACATTGAAATTAGTAGTCGTCCCGTTGGCAATTGCGTTAGCGTCAACGGCAATGGCGAGTGGAATTCAGCAGACCCTTCAAGTGAGGGATGCAGCCGTTAAGTCGAAAACTGAAGGGCTCGGCTTTACGCGCATGCCCGTCAAAAAAGGCGGTTCAGGTGTCGAGATTGCCTACCGAATTGATGGCACACCAGAGGTTGGGCGTGCGGTGACCATTTCGCTCAATGTGTCTAGTTCGTCAGATGCTCAGGTTGCGTTTCGGGCGGGTGACGGAATTGTGTTGACCGGTGCAGCCGGACCACTTCAATCATTTGCGGGGCAAACAACATTGCACCAGGTGCCAGTGACGCCTACAGCACAAGGCAGGTTTTATCTGCACATTGTGTCGTCTGCAAAGGGACGGAGCACTGCATCGGCTATTGCAATCCAGGTGGGGAAACAAACCGTTCAAAACAAACCGTCGGGTGATATCCAGGTTATGCCAAATGGAGAGAGGGTAATCTCTGTGCCGGCGAGGTAGGTGGATTTGAGATTGACTAGGGGTACCCAAGCCGCAAACCTCGAATTGGTTCAGACGTCAGGAAATCACTATATAAGAACGCTGGCAATGGGTCTGCCCTGATAGCCAACGGAAAACGAGCAATCGCATGGACAACACCAATTTTCAAAACTTGACGCGAACCGGCGCGGGCACCGGCATGGGCAACTTGCTGCGCCGCTATTGGGTACCGATAATAAGCTGCAACGAAATCCCGGATCCTGACGGGCCACAAGTGCGGGTCCAGATCATGGGTGAGAAATTGCTTGCTTTTCGAGACACGTTGGGCCAAGTCGGATTGATCGATGAATTTTGCTCTCATCGAGGAGTGTCCCTTTTTTTTGGACGCAATGAGGAATGCGGCATACGGTGTGCCTACCATGGGTTGAAATTTGACCGCATGGGAAATTGTGTGGATGTTCCAAGTGCCCCCCAAGTGGCTGATCGTATGCGCATCAAGGCTTACCCTTGCATTGAGCGGGGTGGCATTGTATGGGCTTACATGGGGCCCGCCGCATTGCAACCGGCACCTCCCGAACTGGAGTGGTGCACGCTGCCGTCAAGCCACGTGTACGTGTCAAAACGGCTGCAACAGAGCAATTACCTGCAGGCGATTGAAGGTGGCATTGACACGGCTCACGTCTCGTACGTTCATCGGTTTTCCGTAGATAACGACCCCATGCATAAGGGGTCTAAGGCTGTTGAATACATCAAGGCGGACGGAAATGTAATTTTTGACATTCAGAAAACTCCTTTTGGCCTTACGCTGTTCGGCAGGCGAAATGGAGACGTGCAAAACAATGAGGTCCAAAGCTATTACTGGCGAATTACGCAATTCATCTTCCCGTGGTTCACCTTGATCCCACCATTTGGCGATCATTCCTTGGGTGGCCATGTTTGGGTGCCGATTGACGATGAAAACTGCTGGGCATGGAGCATTAACTATCGACCCGACGAACCGCTCTCGGATCAGGAGCTTGCCGATATGCGTGCTGGCCACGGTATTCACGTGCTCTACGAGCAGGGTGTCTACCCAATGACTTGGCGGCCGCGGGCCAACAAGGACAATGACTACCTGATCGACCGCAAGGCTCAAAAGGAGAAAAGAGCGTTTAGTGGCGTACATGGTATTTCTGAGCAGGACGCTTCACTGCAGGAAAGTATGGGCGCCATTCAGGATCGCAGCCGCGAACTCCTTTTGCCGACCGACAAAGGGATCGTTATGGCACGGCGGCTGCTGGAAGAGGCTTCGGTTGGCCTGGCAAACGACCCCGGCTTTCTGCCACCCGCTCTGGACGCCACAACCCAGCGGGTGCGCGCAGCAGGCGTTTTGCTTCCCAAAGCTCAGGACCCTAAAGTTTGGGCAAAGGACAAAATTGAGCAAGTAACCGGCAAACCTGTCTTTTCAGTCTGAAAACCTAACTGTTGCGCCGTGAAGCGTCAAAATTTCTGCGCTCAATTTGAACTACCCGACCAGGATTCATCAATCCTGTTGGATCAAGCGCATGTTTGATGCAGCGCATCATCTCCAGTGCAACGGGTGACTTGTACTTTTCAAGCTTGCCGACTTTCAAGCTCCCGACCCCATGCTCGGCCGAAATAGACCCGCCGAACCGGGCGACGGAGTCATACACCAGCGTATTCGCTGCCTCTTCGCAATCGCGCAAAAAATTGCTGGCATTGGCTCCGGGTGGTGCTTGCACGTTGTAGTGCAGATTGCCATCACCCAGGTGCCCAAAGTTCACCAAGCGAACGCCGGTGAATTTTGCCTCAAGCAAGGCATCTGTTTGCCGAACAAACTCTGCAATATTTGATATTGGAATCGACACGTCATGCTTTATGTTTGGACCCTCCATAGGTTGCGCTAGTGGGATGCTCTCCCGAATATGCCAAAGCGCTGAGGCCTGCGCTTGTGTTTGGGCGATGACTGCGTCTGTGATGCAGCCGTCGCTCAACGCAGCCTCCAACAGGCGCTCAAGCCGCGACTGTGCATGAACCTCCGATTCGTAATCCGAATTTTCAATCAAAACGCACCAGGGTCCATTTCGCAGCAATGGCACTTGTTGTTCGGGGAAATGCCGTTGGACGAGGTCCAGTGCGAACTGTCCCATGACCTCAAAGCCTGTGAGGTCGGCACCAAGGTGTTTGTGAGCAATACCCAGTAGGCGCACTGCTTGAGCCAAAGATGGCACTGAAGCCCACGCGGTCAGTTGCGCGCAGGGTACCGGAAAGAGCTTCATGGTGGCGGCCGTGATAATTCCTAGTGTTCCCTCGGATCCGATGAACAGATCGGTCAGGTCGTAACCAGTATTGTCTTTACGCAGACCAGACAGCCCATGCCATATTTCCCCTTGCGCCGTCACTACTTCCAGCCCAAGACACAAATCCCTTGCATTTCCATACCGAAGAACCTGCGTGCCACCAGCATTGGTGCCCAAATTGCCACCCAGGGTGCAACTTCCCTCAGCGGCCAAACTCAATGGAAACAGCAATCCTTGATTTTGTGCAGCCTGCTGGATGGATTGCAAAACGCAACCGGCCTCGGCTGTGATCGTTAGATTGGCACTATCGATCACCCTGACGGTCTTCATCCGTGTCATGCTCAGCACAATTTGCTGGCCAGACGCATCCGGTATTGAACCAGCGACCAAACCGGTGTTGCCTCCTTGAGGTACCAGACTGACGCCCAGGCCCTTTTGGTATTTTGCGCAGAGGCGGACAATGTCTGCAACTTCGGTTGTGGAACCTGGCCTGATAACAGCCAAGGCCGTACCCCTGCTCCTCTGGCGCCAGTCAACCTCCCAGGCGGTCAGGTCCCCGCCAGCCAAAACGTGGTTTTCACCCACGATTTGGCGCGATGCTTCCAAAAGGCGTTCTGCAGTCATCACTGGTGTTCAGTTTCTTTGCGATAGGTGTCAGTCTGTGCGATGACACTTTTAAAGCGTAGCCGCACATGCAGGGCGCAGGCAGCAAAAAGAATCAGACAAAGTAATACCTCAATCATCCCTAATATATTCCCTGGTCTTGGGTCGCCGTAAGCTCGAACGGCACCTTCGGTAAAATAAAGCCACACTAAAAGGCTGACCCATCGGTAGGTATACATGCGGTTTTTGAGCAATCCGGCAAGTGGCAAACACAACGGCAACACCTTGAGTGCAAGCAAGGAACCTCCTGGCTTGATAGGTGCCAATACAAGTTCCCAGGCCAGGCCCAAAAGGATAAGTCCCAGCACGCTGGTTACCGCGACAATGCGGGTCAAATTAACTGATCTGGAAATTGTTGTCATTGGGGTGGCATCATAGCGGGCATGAACTTGTCTGACTTCCCTTGGCAAAACACTTTCAATACCTTGCGCACCAGGTTCTCAAATGACCACCTTGCGCTGACAGCCAGCAGCCTAACTTTTACCACGACAATCGCGCTGGTGCCGTTCATCACTGTCGCACTGGCTGTTTTTACTGCCTTTCCGATGTTTTCGACCGCTCAGGTTGTACTGCAGAAATGGCTAATTGAAAGCCTTGTGCCAGATACGATTGCGCGCCAGGTCATGGGCTACCTGACGCAGTTTGCTGGGCAGGCAAGCAAGCTTGGTGTAGTCGGAGCGGCGGTACTTCTTTCGACTGCGTTGGCGCTGATTCTGACGATCGATCAAACCCTGAATGGCATATGGCGGGTGCGCAAGCGACGTCCGCTGGGCCAGCGTGTTTTTATCTACTGGGCTGTCATAACGCTGGGACCCGTTCTGTTGGGTGCGAGTCTGACCATGACATCCTACGCCATTTCATCTGGCAAGGGGCTCGTTGGTGCATTGCCAGGTGGCGTTCAGTTCCTACTGGCTGTACTGGAGTATGTACTGCTGGCTGCGGGGATGGCAGCACTCTACCGATTTGTTCCAAACACCCACGTGAGATGGATTCACGCTTGGAGCGGAGGGATATTTGTAGCAACGGGAATTGGGTTGGCAAAGAAATTGCTGGTGATCTATATCGGATTGATCCCAACCTATAGTCTGGTCTACGGTGCTTTTGCCATCGTACCCATTTTGCTCATCTGGATCTATGTGGCGTGGGTAATAGTTCTTTTGGGCGCAGTAGTGTCCGCCTATTTGCCCAGCTTGCTCGCAGGCGTAGCACGCAAACCTCACCCGCACGGTTGGCAGTTTCAGCTGGCTGTTGAAGTTCTACAACAACTCCACCGCGCCCGTGCCAGCGAATCCAAGGGAATGACCATCCTTCAATTGGCTGACGCTCTTCAGGTGGACACGCTGCAAGTCGAACCTGTCCTGGAGACCATGGCACGGCTGGACTGGGTTGCCCAACTGGATGAACTCGAACCAGGTTCCCCCCCAAGACATGTTCTGCTGGTTTATCCACATTCAACTCCGCTAGCCCCATTGATGGCGGAATTGCTACTCCCTCGGGTGAATTCCACAGAAAAACTGTGGGAAAACGGACATTGGGCCACACTAAATGTTTCTCACGTTTTATAAAAACGCGAGGGTACCTTCAAGACGGCTGCTCACGGCAAGTGGAGTCAATTTGCTTTTTTTAGCGCGGGCTCCTGCAGGGTGTGGCAGGCTCGGCTGGGAGGTGACCAAGGCGCTCGTGCACCCAATGCGCAGCGAGCATGAGTTGATGGTCTTCACCAAATTGCCCGACCAGTTGAAGGCCGATTGGAAGCCCATTCTTTCCGTACGCAAACGGCAAATGTACGCAAGGCAGGCCCAACAAAGTCCAGCTTCTGCAAAAAAGCGGATCGCCGGTACTTTGCAGTCCGATGGGCGCTTCACCAAACGCGCTCGGCGCCAGCAACACGTTGCAGTCAGCGAAAAGCAAACTGGCCTGCTGACGCGCGAGGGCAGTGGATTGGAGGTTGTTGGCGTGCTCGGAGCCGCTGATCGCCATGCCCTGGGCCAACAAGGTTTGCAATGGCCCGCTTAAAGATGCCAAGTGATGCAGGCGTTCATGGCTGAATGAGCGTGCCGTCTCAAAGGCCTGGACCGCTTTTTGCAACTCAACAAGGTCAGATAGAGCGGCTGGCACTTCCAGCGCAACAGTGTGGCCCGCCAAGGCGGCAAGCGCCTGCGACCAGACTAGGTGGGTATCGGAGTCGGCGCATTTCCACTGAGGTGTTCTACAAACGCCAATACGGGGAGATGTCACCTGATTGAAAGCATTGTGGTCAAATAGCCGCGAGTCGTCAGTAAGCACGGCGCCGAGCAGCGCCACGTCACGCACGCTGCGTCCAAAACAGCCCACGGTGTCGAGGGTTTCCGACAGGCTTTTGACGCCCGCTTTAGGCACTCGATTGTGGCTTGGTTTGTAGCTGACCACTCCACAAAAA
>JANMCB010000404.1:0-3568 GCA_031360805.1 Rhodoferax sp. | reverse complement strand
TCATGGCCGGTGGCATTGTTGATGGCAATATGGATCAGCATGAAACCTGTGCCGAGCATCACGCTGGCAGCACAGAGCATGGCGATGGATTCATGCAGCGCCGGCATCACCGTGCCTGCCACCACGGCCACAAGCCCCAACCGCGTGGGCCGGGTTGCGCCAATGCGGTCGGTCAAGCGCCCCAGGTGAACCGACAGCACCATCGGCACGATCGACAGCAGGCTGACCAGCAGGCCGACGGTGAGGGTGGACGCATGCTGGCGGATGGCATACAGGCTGATGGCCACGCGCCCACCCGTGAACGCCAGGTGCGCCAGCACCATGATGACGACCAGCGTGATCAGGCGCGTGGAAATCACCGGGCGACCCGGGCCGCCGGTGGGTTTTTTCGGTGCAGAAGTCAGCGCTGCGCCTTGTCTTTGGTGTTTTGCGCCTCGATGCGCGTGCGAGCCTCTTGCCAGTCGGAATCGCTCCACTCCCGCAGTTCGTAGAAATTGCCACCCGTGGCCAAGGCACTGCCGCCGTCCATCATGATGCTCTGGCCGGTCAGCCAGTCGCACTGGCCGGGGGCCATCAAGAAGCTTGCGAGATTTTGCAGTTCGCTCATCTCGCCCACGCGCGCCATCGGGTTGCGCTTTTTGCTGTGGGCGCCGGGCTCTTCACCGGGGTTCAGGCGCTTGCTCATGCCTTCGGTCGGGATTTCGCCCGGGCCGATGGTGTTCAGGCGAATGCCAAAACGCGCCCATTCGACTGCCAGCGATTTGGTCATGACTTCGATCCCGGCCTTGCTCATCGCCGAGGGCACCACGTAAGGGCCACCGTTGTCGACCCAGGTGGTGATGATGCTCATCACATTCCGGAATGGCTGGCCACGGCTCCATAGGCCGGACTTGGCCTGTTCGACCCAGCGTTTGCCAATCGCTTGCGTGACATAAAAACTGCCATGAAAGACGATGCCGGCAATCGCGTCAAAGCCGCGCGGCGAGAGCGACTCAGTCGGCGCAATGAAGTTGCCCGCCGCGTTGTTGACCAGCCCGGTCAAACCGCCACTGGCAAACAGGTCCGCCACCATCTCTTCGACCGCCTGCGCGATGCGGATGTCAACCCCGAAAGTGTCGACGCGCGCTTTCGGGAACTGCGTGCGCCACGCTGCGGCCGTTTCGTCGCACACGGACTTGCGTCGGCCACAGATCGCCACATCGGCGCCCAGGCTCAAAAAGTGCTCGGCCATGGCTTTGCCCAAGCCGGTACCACCGCCCGTGACCAGAATGCGCTGGCCTGCCATCAGATTTTTTTGGTACATGGTGAATTTCAGTGAGAGTTGTGGTGCGGTCCAAATATAGACGCGATCACGGGTTGCGGTGCCGCAAGAGTGATTGACCCAATCATCATACGATAGTATGGTTAGCCCTGATGCAGGCCAGTCCCGGCTGCGCTACGCTGGCCCATCACCTTCAACCTTGGAGAAACACATGACTGTTCACCCGATACCTTCGCGTCGTTCATTGATGGCCCAGGCCACTGGTCTCTTGCTCGGTTTGTCGCTGTTTGCTGCAGCGTTGCCGGCCTTTTCGCAAGCCTACCCGACCCGCCCCATCACGCTGATCGTGCCGTGGGGCGCTGGCGGCGGCACCGACGCCACGGCGCGCATCATTGGCAGCCTGCTTGAGAAGGACCTGGGCCAGCCCGTCACGGTGGTCAACCGCACCGGCGGCAGCGGCGTGGTGGGGCATTCGGCCATCGCTTCGGCCGCGCCAGACGGCTACACGCTGGGCATGGCCACGGTTGAGATCGGCATGATGCACTGGCAGGGCCTGACAGAATTGACCGGCACCTCCTACACGCCCTTGGGCCTGGTCAATGCCGACCCGGCTGGCGTACAGGTGCGCGCCGATTCGCCCTACAAAACGGTGCAGGAGTTGCTCGCAGCGGTAAAGGCCAACCCAGGTAAATTCAAGGCTTCGGGCACCGGGCAGGGCGGCATCTGGCACTTGGCAATAGCCGGTTTGCTGCGTGACCAGAAGATCGACCCGACAGCGTTGCCTTGGGTACCCAGCAATGGTGCGGCGCCCGGCCTGCAAGACCTGATTGCCGGTGGTGTGGAGGTCGCGCCCACTTCATTGCCTGAGGCCCGCTCACTGATTGATGCGGGAAAAGTGCGCAGCCTGGCTGTGATGAATGCCACGCCATCCGCGTTGTACCCCAACGTGCCGACCCTCAAGGCCGCTTTGGGCAGTGACTGGACCATGGCAGCCTGGCGCGGGCTGGTGGCGCCCAAAGGCATTCCGGCGGACGCGCGCGACAAACTGAGCGCCGCGATCAAGAAAGTGGTCGCCAGCAAGGACTACACCGATTTCATGGCCAAGCAGGGCTACGGCGTCATTTACGCGGCGCCCGACGACTTCGCGAAATTCATGGCCAAGTCGGACGCCGAGTTGGGCGCGACGATGAAGGCCGTCGGCTTGGTCAAATAACACCAGGCGCCAGATGAAACTGAATGACGCAATTTTTGGCCTGCTGCTGCTGATTTTGGGTGGCAGCGTGCTTGGCATTGTGCAGAAGTTTCCCAAGATTCCGGGCCAGCAGGTCGGGCCTGCGCTGTTCCCGGGTTTGATCGCCGTCGGCATCTGCGTGGGCGGGCTGATTTTGCTGGTGCGCGGCTGGCGCCTGCGTTCACGTGACGGAGCCGCAGCGCCCTGGTTCACAGCCCAGGACTGGGTGCGATCACCACGCCATCTGCTGGGATTTGTGGTGCTGGTGGGCTCGGTGGTTTTTTACATGCTGGCGTCGCAAACCCTCGGGTTCCTGATTTGTTCCGGCCTGATTTTGACGGCGCTGTTTTGTGTGTTTCAGGTCCCCCTTGGGCGAGCGTTGCTGATTGCGGTGACTGCGTCGCTGGTCATCCATTTCGCGTTCTACAAGCTGCTACGGGTGCCTTTGCCCTGGGGTGTGCTCACGAACTACAGTTGGTAATTGACGATGTGGACCGCATTGGGGCAAGCGTTTGCCATGGTGTTCGACCCTTACACCCTGTTGGTGATGGTGTTGGCGTCGTTTTACGGCCTGTTTGTTGGCGCGGTGCCGGGCCTGACCGCCACCATGGCCACCGCCTTGCTGGTGCCGGTGACGTTTTTCATGGCGCCGATTCCGGCCATTGCCGCCATCGTCACGGCGACCGCCATGGCGATTTTCTCGGGTGACATTCCGGGCTGCCTGTTGCGCATTCCGGGCACGCCCGCCAGCGCCGCCTACACCGACGAAGCCTTCGCCATGACCAAGAAAGGTCAGGCCGAAATGGCCCTGGGCGCGGGTTTGGTGTTCTCTGCCGTAGGCGGCCTGTTTGGAACGGCGGTGCTGATTGTGGCTGCCCCCGCGCTGGCCGAATTTGCCACCCAGTTCAGCTCGTTTGAATATTTCTGGCTGGTGCTGCTGGGCTTGACCTGCGCGGTGTTCATCACGTCTGATCGACCGCTCAAGGGCTTGATCACGCTGTTCCTGGGTTTGCTCGTCGCCTGCGTCGGCCTGGGCAACCCGGCCGGTTTCCCGCGCTTCACCTTTGGCAACACCG
>JANMCB010000479.1:0-2088 GCA_031360805.1 Rhodoferax sp. | reverse complement strand
GCGGTCAAGACGCGCTGATTGTGTATGACGACTTGTCCAAACAAGCCGTGGCCTACCGTCAGGTGTCGCTGTTGCTGCGCCGCCCACCAGGCCGTGAAGCCTACCCCGGCGACGTGTTTTACCTTCACAGCCGTCTGCTCGAGCGCGCTGCCCGCGTGAACGAAAAGTACGTTGAAGACTTCACCAAAGGTGCAGTCAAAGGCAAAACCGGTTCGTTGACGGCGCTTCCAATCATCGAAACGCAAGCCGGTGACGTGTCCGCCTTCGTGCCCACCAACGTGATCTCGATCACCGATGGTCAGATCTTCCTGGAAACCTCGCTGTTCAACGCCGGCATTCGCCCCGCGATCAACGCCGGTATCTCGGTGTCTCGCGTAGGTTCTGCCGCGCAGACCAAGGTCATCAAAGGTCAATCCGGCGGCATCCGTACCGACTTGGCCCAGTACCGTGAGCTGGCCGCTTTTGCGCAGTTTGCATCTGACCTGGACGAAGCCACCCGCAAGCAGTTGGACCGTGGCGCGCGCGTGACCGAATTGCTCAAACAAACCCAATACAGCCCGCTGCCAATCAGCCTAATGGGCGCTTCCTTGTTCGCGGTGAACAAGGGTTTTATGGACGATATCGCGGTGAACAAAGTGTTGTCGTTTGAGCACGGCCTGCATGCCCACCTCAAAGACAAGCATGCCGCGTTGCTTGCCAAGATCGAAGATTCCAAAGCCTTGGACAAGGACGCAGAAGCTGAAATGCTGGCTGCTACAGCGGCTTTCAAGAAGTCGTTCGCCTAAACCCTGTTTTCGAAACAATTAAGGGGCTTTTATGGCATCAGGCAAGGAACTGCGGACCAAGATCAAATCGGTGGAAAACACCAAGAAGATCACCAAGGCCATGGAGATGATTTCCGTGTCGAAAATGCGCAAGGCGCAGGAGCGTATGCGCGCAGCTCGCCCTTACAGCGAGAAAATCCGCAATATAGCCACGAATTTGGGCAAAGCCAATCCCGAATACGTCCACGCCTTCATGAAGCCCAACGACGGCAAATCGATCGGCTTCATCGTGGTGACGACCGACAAAGGTTTGTGTGGAGGCCTCAACAGCAACCTGTTCCGCGCCATTACCTTGAAGTTGCGTGAAACCCAATCGGCTGGCAAGACACCTCTGACCGTCGCAATTGGTGGAAAAGGCCTGGGCTTTTTGAACCGGATTGGCGCCAAAGTAGTGTCCCACGTGACGCATTTGGGCGACAAGCCCCATTTGGACAAGCTGATTGGCCCAGTCAAGGTTTTGCTCGATGCCTATATCAAAGGTGAAGTAAGTGCGGTGTACTTGAGTTACAACAAATTCGTCAGCACCATGCGCCAGGAGCCGGTCCTCGAGCAGTTGTTGCCGTTGTCGGCTGACAAGATGCAGGAGCAAACCAAAGCCAGTGGCACCCAGGCGGCCTGGGACTATATTTATGAGCCCGATGCCCAATCCGTCATTGACGATCTGCTGGTTCGCTATGCGGAAGCACTGGTTTACCAGGCCGTCGCTGAAAACATGGCCAGCGAACATGCAGCCCGGATGGTCGCCATGAAAGCGGCGACTGACAATGCCGGCAACGTCATTGCCGAGCTCAAGCTGATTTACAACAAAACCCGGCAGGCCGCGATCACGAAAGAACTTTCGGAAATCGTCGCTGGTGCGGCAGCTGTCTAACTGAACAATACAGTTGGCTGCTGGTTCATGAATTTTTGATTTTATTTTTGGAGCAAACCTGATGGCTCAAGCAAGTGCAAACGCAAATTCGAACGCTGGCGTTCTGGGCAAGATCGTCCAGTGCATCGGCGCGGTGGTTGACGTGGAATTCCCGCGCGACAAGATGCCAAAAATCTATGATGCACTCAAGATGGATGGCTCCAACCTGACGCTGGAAGTTCAGCAGCAATTGGGTGACGGCATTGTGCGCACGATTGCACTGGGCTCCTCAGACGGCCTGCGTCGTGGAACGATGGTTAAAAACACCGCCAACTCCATTCAGGTGCCAGTGGGTAAAGCCACGCTGGGCCGCATCATGGACGTGCTGGGCGCTCCGATTGACGAGCGCGGTCC
>JANMCB010000369.1:0-4449 GCA_031360805.1 Rhodoferax sp. | reverse complement strand
CGGTTCACGAGGGCGAACGGCATGTTGGCGCTGATTGCGACACGATTGCCCAGCGATAGATTCACTGCGAGATGCAGGAACAATTGGTCGGAGACGATTCTGCCGACCTCTGCGGTGAGGCCGTCGCCGACAGTCAGTTCTCTTTCCGAGCGCCCAACGGCGCGGCAGTGGGTGAGAAGCATGCAGACGGTCAAGGGCTGTACCTCCATGTCAAGGAGGCTGGGAGATATTGGCGCATGAGTTACAGGTTCGACGGTAAGCAAAAGGTGTTGGCCTTGGGGGTCTACCCCGCTGTGTCGCTTCTCAAAGCCAGACAACGGCGCGACAAGGCCCGTGAGCTGCTGGCAGACGGCATAGACCCCGGTGCAGCGAAACAATCGGAAAAGGCCGTAAAGCTGGCAGCAGCGGCAAACACCTTTGAAGTGGTGGCGCGCGAGTGGCTGGACAAGACCAAAACCGAGCGTATGGCCAGCACCCACACCAAGGTAACAACCTGGCTCGAAAAAGACGTCTTTCCCCATATCGGCAAGATGCCTATATCCACCATCGGGCCGCGCGACGTTCTGGCAGCATTGCGCCACATGGAGGGCAGGGGAGCGCTGGATAGCGTGCAGCGGGTGAAGCAGATTTGCGGGCAGGTGTTTCGTTACGCAGTGGCCAGCGGCAGCGCAGAGCGGGACGTGACGCAAGACCTCAAGGGCGCATTAGCCAAAGCCGTGCCGGGCAACTTCGCGGCGATCACGGCGCCAAAGCAGGCCGGGGCGTTGCTACGCTCGATATTTGCCTACGCCGGGCATCCCTACACTGTGGCCGCGCTCAAGCTGTCCCCGCTGGTGTTTGTGCGGCCTGGCGAGCTGCGCACAGCGGAATGGGCAGAGCTTGACCTGGAGGGCGCGGAGTGGCGCATCCCTGCCAGCAAAATGAAAATGAGGGTAGACTGTTGAATGCAACCTAAAACTGACCCCTTTGAAGGAATAATTTCCATCCAAATTTGACCCCTGTTAGAAGCACTGTGCGTTCGAAGAGATCGAAGTTATGCACAGGAGACAACAGGAGTGATCAAAGTGGGAACCTTGGCAAAAATTAGGCGTTTGTACTTTCGGGACAAACTGCCGATCAAAGAGATATGCCGGCAAACGGGTCTGTCGCGCAACACGGTGCGCGCCTGGCTGCGCGAGGAGGACATGGTGGAGCCTCGCTACCCGGCGCGGCGTGTCATCACCAAACTTGACGATTACGCCGAGACCTTGCGCACCTGGCTCAAAGCCGATGCTGGACGCAACAAACGCGAGCGGCGCACCAAAGGGCAAATGTGCCAGGAGCTTCAGGCGTTGGGCTACAGCGGCGGTTACGGACAAGTCTGCGCCTTTGCACGGACTTGGCGGGACGCGCAAGGCCTCTCAGCAGCCAAAGGCGCTTTCATCCCCCTGAAGTTCAAACACGGGGACGCCTTCCAGTTTGACTGGAGCACCGAATACACCTTCATCGGCGGGCTGCGCCGACGCGTGGAGCTGGCCCACACCAAACTGTGCGCCAGCCGTGCCTTCTGGCTGGTGGCCTACCCCGGTCAAGGGCACGAAATGCTGTTTGACGCGCACGCCCGTGCCTTTGAGGCCTTTGGTGGCGTGCCTCAGCGGGGCATTTACGACAATATGAAGACGGCGGTGGACAAAGTTCTGTCGGGCAAGAAGCGCAAGATCAACAGCCGCTTTGAGGCCATGAGCGGGCACTACCTGTTCGAGCCCGAGTTCTGCAACGTCGCCAGCGGCTGGGAGAAAGGTATCGTCGAGAAGAACGTGCGCGACCGGCGCACCAGCATCTGGCACCGCGCCCGCGACCGGCGCTGGGCTGACTGGGCAGAACTCAACACCTGGCTGGCCGAACAAAGCCGTCTGGCCTGGGGGGAGCTGAACCACCCCGAGTACCCTGCGATGAAAGTGGCCGAAGTGCTGCAAGACGAGCAAACCCGGCTCATGCCAACGCCCAAACCCTTTGACGGTTACGTCGAATTGCTGGTGCGCGTCACCAGCACTGCGCTGATCCACCTGGAGCGCAACCGCTACAGCGTGCCCAGCGAACACGCCAACAGCATGGTCAGCGTGCGTGTTTACCATGACCAGATCGCCGTGGTGGCCGATGGCACCCGGGTGGCAAGCCATGCCCGCAGCTTTGATCGAAGCCAGACCTTGTACGACTGGCAGCACTACATCAGCCTGGTGCAGCGCAAACCCGGTGGCCTGCGCAATGGGGCACCGTTTGAGGACATGCCCGAGCCACTGAAACAATTGCAAGCGATCCTGCTGCGCCGAATCGGTGGCGATGCGGTGATGGCGCAGGTGTTGGCGGCGGTGCCGATTCACGGGCTTGAAGCCGTGCTGGTGGCGGTGGAGTTGGCGCTGGAGGCGGGCAAACCCAGTGGGGAGCATGTTCTGAACGTGCTGGCACGCCTCAAAGGCAATACAGTGCCGAACAACCTGGGTGACACCCTGGCCCGCGAATTGGCGCAGGGCTGGCCCTTGAAGCTGCAAGAGGAGCCGCAAGCCAATGTGGCGCGGTATGACGGTTTGCGAGCGCTGCATGCCCATACCGATATCGAGACCCATGCCCATGCGCAAGCTGGTGAAGTGGTTGGCGCAACCATGGAGCCCGCGCCATGAGTGCCCAAACCATCGCCCAATTGAAAGCGCTCAGCCTGCACGGCATGGCCGCCAGCTTCACTGAAGTGGCGGCCCAGGCACGGCACACCGAGTTCAATCCGGAATCGTTCATGCAGCAACTCATTGCAGGCGAGTCGGCGCACCGGGTGGTGCGCTCGACGGCCTATCAGATGGGGGCGGCGCGTTTCCCGGCACACCGGGATTTGAGCGGATTCGAGTTTGATCAGGCCAGTGTCGATGAAGCCCTGGTGCGCAAGCTGCACAGCACGGAATTCACAGGCTCGGCCCACAATGCGGTGTTGATTGGGGGGCCGGGCACCGGCAAAACCCACTTGGCCACGGCCATTGGCGTGCAGGCCATCCAGAAGCATGCCAAACGGGTGCGTTTCTTCTCGACGGTGGAGTTGGTCAATGCCCTGGAGCAGGAGAAGGCGCGCGGCAAGGCGGGGCACTTGGCCTTGAAGCTGATGTACGTCGATCTGGTGATCCTGGACGAATTGGGCTACCTGCCATTTAGCCAGGCTGGCGGCGCCTTGCTGTTTCATCTGCTGTCCAAGCTGTACGAGCGCACCAGTGTGCTGATCACCACCAATCTGGGGTTTGCCGAGTGGGGGCAAGTGTTTGGCGATGTGAAGATGACCACAGCCCTCTTGGATCGGCTGACCCACCATTGCCATTTGGTGGAGACCGGGAACCAGAGTTGGCGCTTCAGGCATTCGAGCGTTCAAACCAAAATCGCCGCCGGGCTTGCAAGCCCGGCGAAACAAACATCAAAAACCAAACAGCCAACAACCAAAGAGGGAGAATCCGCACCAACCGCCTGAACCTCAGACTTATCCACAGCCGCATTGCACGGCTTTAAACTGCAATGGGTGGGGTCAATATTGGATTGAAATGGGGGGTCAAGTTTGGATTGAAATCAACATTTTGGCATCTGGTTGATTGATCCGCCCAGTGACGGGGGCATCAGTCCCCTGATGATTGCCATGTTCTCTGCGAATTCTGCCCTCAGCCCGTGCATGCACACGCCCATCATCTCTTTGGTGAACCCTAGTTTTCGAGCGTAGTGGTAGTAACGGTTTTCGCACTGCTTGTACGCCTGTTCTGGCCAGCCCAATGTGTCGTACTTTCTGCATTCGTCCTTCGCCTTGTCCAGGCACCACCGTTGAAACTCACCATACGCCCCTGTTTCGTATTGGATAGTCCTTCGCCTGCCGCCTTTTGCAATGTTGTCATCAATTTCCAAAAAGCCTTCCTTGTGTGCACGCCATGGCTTGATTTTCAGCTGCTCTTTTTTCCGTAGTCCAAATGCTAGGCCCAGCAGCATCATTGCGCCGAATCGTGGATCCTCCTGGGTTGCGCGTCTTATCTCTCGCACGACGTCGATGCCGTTGCCTGACCAACTTTTGCTTTTCTGGGCAATGGTGCAAACTTTTAGCGCGGTTTCAGTGACTTGCTCGTATCCATCCATTCCGACGAGATACGGGTGAACACCCACCCCCCGACGTCCAACGATGCTCCGCTTTCCCATCCACCCGCAAAAAATCTTCAATCTGCTGAATTGGTTTTGCATTGTCTTATTGCTATGCCCCTGGAGATACCAGGATTGGCAGAGCGCCTCGATGTGCTTTTCCGATAGTCCCTTTATGTCCGACAGGTAGAACCCCAGTTCATGCAGTCGGCGGCATGTCTCATTCATGAACTGTTTTGAGTATTCCTGGGTGTCAGCGCCGATTGAATATTGAGCCACCCTGCCGATCCAATATTGAGCCAGGACGGGTTGCTGGTTTTC
>JANMCB010000366.1:0-3080 GCA_031360805.1 Rhodoferax sp. | reverse complement strand
GCGCTGGTTCGGCACAACCTGCCACCCAGCGCCTGGGGCGCAGGCATCAGCGCGTTCACCGTGGTCTTTGCCGTCGGTCAGATGGTGGGCCCGACCATGGTGGGCTGGATCGCCGACGGCCCCGGCGGCCTGCCCCGCGGCCTGATTTATTCCGCCGCGGCGCTGTGGCTCGGGGCAGCGTTGGCGTGGCGGCAGCGGGCGCTTTGAGTGCGAGCGGTTCGACCCGCGATGCGGAGGGCTCAGTCCGTTGCGTTTTTCATGCGCAACACCCGTTTCAACCCGTTAATTTTTTGCCACAACGCGGCCTTCGGCATCGTCATCGCCATCACCTGCATGCAACGCTCCAGCCGACCGGGGCGGGTTTGAATTGCGTGGATGGCTTTTTGAAGATCCTGCTGGATGGACAGGCCATATGCTTCCTCGGCTTTGGCCACTGCCTGGCGTAACAACGCGAGTGGTGGCGCCATCATTGCCAGGTCAATCAGGTCACGGCTGAACACGCCATCGTCGTTGCCACGGTCAGAATTGGCCAGCAGTTTGCTGGTTGCCATGTCAAGCGGTGTTAGTGTCGCAATGCCGCAGATCTCATCGACCTGTTTTGGCGGCGCCAGCTCGATGCGTGCCTCAAGGATGATCTCAAATTTGATGGGGTGCGCGTCTAATGATACCGCTGTTCGTATGCCATATTGATCTGCCCTGACATCACGGACCTGGTTCACTGCTGATGCGCCCGGGTTGAGGATGGCCATGAGTCCCGTTGGCCCGGTGATCAATTGGCGAAGTGCACGATAGCTGGCAACATCAGACACCAAAAAGTCGATGTCTACTGATTCCCGATACTCGCCATAGCGCAGGGCGATGGCCGTACCCCCACCAAACAGACAATTGTTTTCGCGCAGCAAGGCGCCGTTCAGCGCGCTGAGTACGCGCGCGATATGTTGGTGGTGTGGGCGCTGGAATGGGGAGTCAAGCATCTTGGATTGAGTGATTACTTATGCCATTGCCCAGCGCCACGCGCAGTGCGTCAATCAGCATGCGCTCTGATGGCTGCAGCGCCTGCATGTCCAGATGCCGTGCGTTGCGCTCATAGATGCTCAGTGCTTCAGCAGGTGTCAGCTCGTCAGTGCCATGCACTTGCCAGGCGAGCTGTTTGAGCTGTGGGTAGTCCGCCAGCCGAACCCGGGCCGGAATCCAGAGGGGCGGATGTGCGATAGGCTCAACCGCCACGTCTGTTGGCACCACTACGCGCAAGCCCAGCCCTAGAGCGGCCAGTGCGTTGAGATAGGCCCCTATCGTGACCGACGGTTCGCCATGTTCGATGCGATACAGCGTCACCCGCGAGATGCCGCACGCCTCAGCGGCTGCAGTGGCGTTGATTTTCAGCGCCTTGCGGTGTGTGCGAATTTTAAGGCCAATGGCGACGAGTTTTTGAGTTGCCGCTTCGCCGACGGTTTGGATTTTTGACGGCATAATGGTTCTCATTATAGTCAATGCTGACTTATTGACAACAATGAGAAGCGGTTTTTAGGCTGCTTCAAACTTGTGCGCCGACGACTTTTGACCTAGCCTGCGCCTCACGAGAGAGCGCAGCGAGCCGCAGCCCCGGCAAGCCTTCAAAATCGTTGATATTCAGCGCCAACAGCACGTAGCCGTGTTCGATAGCCTGTGCGGCTATCCACAAGTCGTTGTAACGCGGCCGCGGTGCGCGCCCAGCCTGCTTAACGGCTGCCGCGAGCACGCCAAAAGCGGATGATGTGTGATGGGTCACACCCAAAGTCGGGCGGCTCTCCACCTGGCGCAGGTAGGCGGCACGCATGGCGCGCTCAGTCGGGTCGGTGCACGAATGAACGCCAAAACTGAGCTCGCCGAGCGAGATAACTGACGTGTACACCGGCGCATCGCCCGCCGCGTCAATGATCGCTTGCGGCTCCACTTGCTTGGCCGCAAGCCCTACCCAAATACAGCTATCGAAGATCATGCCCATGGCGAATTACGCCCAAGGGTCACGCACCGCATCCCCAAAGCCATCCTTGCTGCCTTTGAGCCAGGCGTTGGCTTGCGCTGGCGTGAGCATAGGAAAACTCAGCCCGGCCAGCGCCTGTGACGCCGTCATGGTTCGCTGTGGCGGCATGATTTGGGCAATCATCGTGTGATTGCGCTCAATGGCCACGGTTTCGCCCCGGCTGGCAACCGTGTCCAGAATCTCTCGGGTGTTTCGGACTAAGTCGGTGGCGGTGATGGTTTGCATGACCGTTTTATGCATTTTACGTACTGGTATGCATCGTAGATGAATTACCGTTGCGCTGATGGGGTGTGCAGGGCGAATGCTATTTTGGCCGAGGTTTGATTAAAAAATTAACCTGTGAGTTAGTTTTTGTCTGAAAGTGGCTGAAAATCTGAAAAATAGGCATCAAATCAGGTTCCAGCTCTCGTACTATATAAATAATTTGCTATTTATTTGGTAGTATTCGGGTGGCTTGCTGTCAGTCCTGTTCAGTGACCATCGTTTCTGCCAGCGCCGGGTAATCCGTATACCCGTTGGCCCCGCCCCCATAAAACGTCGCGCGGTCGGGCATGTTCAGTGGTGCATCCTCACGCAGGCGGCGCGTCAGGTCGGGGTTGGCAATGAACAGCTTGCCAAACGCCACCAGATCGGCGCCATCTTTCAGCGACTGCTCGGCGATGGTTTTGTCCATCGAGTTGTTGACCATCCAGGTGCCCTGTCCACCCGCGCTGCGGTAAGCCGCACGCATTGCGGCGTAGTCAAACGCGGTGGTGCCCTGCACATGGTCGCGCGCGCCACCTGTGGCGCCTTCGATCAAATGCAGGTAAGCCAAGCCCAGCGGCGCAAGTTGGCGTGCCACATAGTCGAACAGGGGTTGCGGATGCGGGTCTTGCGCGTCGTTGGACGGTGTGACGGGCGACAGGCGAATGCCGGTGCGTGCGCCGCCGATCTCCTGGGTGATGGCGCGCATCACCTCGACCAGAAAACGGGCGCGGTTCTCGATGGAGCCGCCATAAGCGTCAGTGCGCTGGTTGGAGCCACTGCGCAGAAACTGGTCGACCAGGTAGCCGTTGGC
>JANMCB010000304.1:0-9862 GCA_031360805.1 Rhodoferax sp. | reverse complement strand
CGTGCTGGGCAATTACCGGCTGGACGGCTGCGAGTTGTTCGTCACGCTGGAGCCCTGCGCCATGTGTGCCGGCGCCATCTTGCATGCGCGGATCAAGCGCGTGGTGTTTGGTGCCCGCGACCCGAAAACTGGCGCGGCCGGATCGGTCCTCAATTTGTTCGAGAATGCAAGCTTGAACCACCAGACCGCCCTGCTAGGCGGCGTGCTGGCCGAAGCTTGCGGCGGGCAGCTTCAGGGGTTTTTTCAACAACGGCGCAGCCAACAGCGCAAGGAGACTCAATTGAACCACCCGCTACGCGACGACGCACTTCGCACCCCGGACGCTCAATTTGACAATCTGCCAGGCTACCCGTGGCAGCCGAACTACATCACCGACCTGCCTGCCCTGAATGGTTTGCGCATGCATTACCTGGACGAGGGCAGGGCAGACAGCACAGCACAGCGCCCTCAAACCACGTACCTGTGCCTGCATGGCAACCCGGCCTGGAGCTACCTGTATCGCAAGATGATTCCGGAGTTTCTGGCTGCGGGCCAGCGGGTTGTTGCACCGGATTTGATCGGGTTTGGCAAGAGCGACAAACTCAAAAAAGACACAGACCACAACTTTACCTGGCAGCGCCAGACGCTGCTGGAACTGGTCGAACGGCTTGACCTGAATCACGTCGTTCTGGTGTTGCAGGACTGGGGCGGCTTGCTGGGCTTGACGCTTCCCTTTGCAAAACCAGAGCGCTACAAGGGCCTCCTGGTCATGAACACGGTGCTGGGAACCGGCGAGATGCCACTTTCACCTGGCTTTCTGGCCTGGCGGGACATGTGTGCCAAGTCCCCGGCGTTTGACATCGCCAGGCTGTTTGCCCGTGGCAACCCACACATGAGTCCGCAGGAGTGTGCCGCCTACATGGCGCCGTTTCCGGACGCCGGGCATCGCGCTGGCACCCGTGCCTTCCCTGCCATGGTGCCTGAATTTGCGGACTCCAACGGTGCTGAGGTGTCGCGCCAGGCGCGGGACTTCTGGGGCCAGCAATGGGCAGGCCAGACCTTCATGGCCATCGGTGAGCAGGATCCGGTGCTTGGGCTGCCCGTCATGACACACTTGCGCACCCAGATCAAGAATTGCCCGGAACCGATGCGTCTGGCGCAGGCCGGGCACTTTGTGCAGGAACATGGGCAACCCATCGCCCGTGCGGCGACAGCGTATTTCAACTGATGACCAAACACATTTACATCTATTCGCCGTCCGGCGCGGTTCGCGACAAGGCGGCCTTCAAACGGGGCGTTGCAAGGCTCAAGAAGCTGGGGCACCACGTAGAGATCGATTCAGCCGCGCTGGCAAGCCACCAACGTTTTGCCGGGGACGACGACACCCGTCTGGCAGCGTTGCACCGGGCTGCGGCCAGCGGCGCCCATGTGGCCCTGATCTCGCGCGGCGGTTACGGCCTGACGCGGCTGCTGGACCGTATCAACTACAAGGCGGTTGGCAAGTCCATCGACAGTGGCACGCAGTTTGTGGGCTTGAGCGATTTCACAGCCCTGTCATTGGGTGTGTTGGCCAAGACCGGCAAAGTCACCTGGGCCGGACCCGCACTTTGCGAAGGTTTTGGCGTGGACGACAAAGCCGATGAAGCCGATTCGCACGGGCACACGCCCCACGCAACAGCACCCGGGCCAGACGACATCATGGAAGCCTGTTTTGACGACATGATCACAGGACAAGGGGAGGGTGCGGGCTGGCGAAGCGGTAAGCTGCCAGTTCCGATTACTCCTAAAGCGCCGAAAGGCACTGCTAAAACAGCCGTGGCGGAAATCTCGATTCACATCAAGAACGCGACACTTTGGGGCGGCAACCTGGCGGTTTTGAGTTCGCTGGTTGGTACGCCGTATTTTCCAGATGTGAAGGGCGGAATCCTGTTTCTGGAAGACGTTGCCGAACACCCTTACCGCATCGAGCGCATGTTGACCCAGCTGCTTCACGCTGGCGTCCTGGCGCGCCAAAAGGCAATTGTTTTGGGGCAATTCACGGAATTCAAACTGGTACCGCATGACAAGGGATACAAGCTTCAAAGCGTGGTCGACTGGCTTCGCAGCAAGGTGAAAATCCCGGTGCTGACCAACCTGCCGTTTGGTCATGTGGCGACCAAGGTATTGCTGCCGGTGGGCGCCAAGGTGGACCTGATAATGCAAGAACGCGATGGGCTATTTTTATGGGGGCATGTGAACTAGAACGTGGTGGGCGACCCCAACCACTGGCTCGCGGCCGGGGCATGCGCCGGTGTTGGCAATCGCCAACGGCGCAACAGGGTTGTTTGCCCTAAACTAGCCCGACGGATACTTCTTTGCACGTTGCCCGTATCAATGGAAGAATAAAGGGAATGGGATCACAGACCACAGTTCACACCACGGTAGTTTTCGCCGATCTCATTGGGAGCACCAGCCTCTTTGAATCCACCGGCAATGCCAAGGCGACGCAAGCTGTGACGCAGTTGACGCAATGGATCTCCGAGGTTTTCCTCTCCCACGGTGGGTACGTCGTCAAAACGCTGGGTGATGGCGTGCTCGCAACCTTCTCGGACAGTTCAATGGCCATAGATGCGGTCGTTGACCTGCAGCGCCAGCATCAAAAATTGGCTCTTACCCGTGGCGCGGTCACGCCCATGCCCATTCGTATCGGTGTGGCCAGTGGCGAGGTGGAAATGGTTGCTGGCGATTGTTATGGTGATGCCGTCAACGTTGCAGCGCGGTTGAGCGACCTGTCAGGCGCGCACCAGATTTGGCTCACCAATACCGACCTGGCGCAGGACGTGGAGCGGGCAGGGGTGCGTTTTCGCTCACTGGGCCCCATCAACATTCGCGGCCGGGCCGAGCCCTGCTCCGTTTTTCAAATTGAGTGGCGGGTCGATGAAAACACCGATTTCCTCACGATGCAGGGCGACATCGAAACCATGGTGCCTCGAACCGGCGCAGATGTATTGGGCGGCGAGATCGAGCTGACCTGGCTGGATACTGTGCAGACATTTCGCGCCTACGACCTCCCGATTCACATTGGCCGGGTCAGAACGGTTGAATTTGTTGTGAACGACCCGCGCGTCTCGCGTGAGCATGCGCGCATCGACTGGCGAAATGGCAGCGTCATTCTGGTGGACGTCAGCACCTACGGTTGCTGGGTGCGCTTTGAAGGCAGCGGCTCGGACATTCAATTGCGTCGCAATGAATGCGTGCTGCATGGCCGCGGAGAGATCGCACTGGGAGCCTCGTTTTCTGACCTGAGCGTCACGACCGTTGCATTTTCAGTTTCCTGACAGCGGCGGCATGCGCTTGAGTGCGCCTGATTGCGCCCAATACCTGGTTCAAACACCTAATTCAAACTAATCCCCAAGATCAATCTTTAAGTTAACATAATATACATCGTGTAAAATAGCCTTCACCATTTTCCTTTGGGTTGGCGGTTACGGATAAACGCTGCGATGAGTTCTGACGCGTCCTTGCGGTTGTCACGGTTGGCAAAATCGATGGCCGTCAAACCCAGGTTGTTTTTGAGGGTCGGGTCGGCACCGGCTTCAAGCAACAGCTTCACGCCGGATGGCGAGCCGTAAAGCGCGGCCATCATTAGGGGCGTGCTGCCGTTGGGCGAGGCAGCATCAATATACGCATGGTTTTCAAGCAGGAGGTTCATGACCTCAAGGTGCCCACGCGTGGCCGCGTAGTGCAAGGGTGCCCAGCCGGGTTTGTTGACGTCAGCGCCCTTTTCGACCAGTTTTGCCACCACGGGCAAAATGCCTTTGAGTGAGGCCAACATCAGCGGGCTTTCGTCGGCCGCGTTTCGCGCCTCCACTTGGGTCTTGTCCCAGTCCAACAAGACTGAAATGACCTTCAACGATGGCTCCTGAAGCGCCAGGTAAAGGCCATGTTGACCATTTGGGTCGCGCGAATTGGCATCAAAACCCCGCTGAAGCAGCGTTTTCACGGTACTCGCATCGTCCTTTTTAATGGCCGCAAAAAAATCTTCGTAAGAACCGGCGTAAACCGGAAAAAATACAATCAATACAATAAGGTAAACAAGTTTTTTAATGTGATGGTTTAACATTTAAATCAAGCCTTTTCATTGATTTCCAGCGCTTGGTCGGGTTTGACGACGCCCTTGAACAGGAGTTCAAAATTACGGCTGGTCACAGAAGCGATTTCGTTCAACGGCAGATTTTTAATGCGGGCAAGTTCCGCCGCAACGTAGGGCACGTAAGACGGGTTATTGGTTTTGCCACGTTTCGGCACCGGGGCAAGGTATGGGCTGTCAGTCTCAATCAGCATTCTGTCCAGGGGTACAAAAGCAGCAACGTCGCGCAGGTCCTGGGCTGTCTTGAACGTCAAAATGCCGGAAAAGGAAATGTAAAAGCCAAGGTCCAATGCGGCCCGCGCGACGTCCGCTGTCTCGGTGAAACAGTGAAAAACACCGCCAGCGGCGCCGGCTGTTCCGTCTTCACCCTCCTCCCGCAAAATCGCCAAGGTGTCATTGGATGCGCTTCGGGTATGGATGACCAGTGGTTTGTCAAGTGCACGGGCAGCGCGGATGTGGGTTGTAAATCGATTGCGCTGCCATTGCATGTCATCCCTGGTCCGCTCGCCCAGGCGGTAATAGTCCAGGCCGGTTTCGCCAATACCCACAACGCGTGGCAACTGACCGCGCTGCAGCAAATCGTCCAGGCTGGGTTCGGTGACGCCTTCGTTGTCGGGATGGACACCCACCGTTGCCCAAAAATTATCATAACCCGTTGCCAGGCCATGAACGTCGTCGAACTCCTCCAGGGTGGTGCAGATGCAGAGCGCCCGGTCTACCAGCGCCAGGGTCATCGCGTCGCGGATCTGGGAAAGCTGGCTTTTCAGCTCGGGAAAAGTCAGGTGGCAGTGGGAGTCTGTGAACATGGGCGGATGCAATTTCAATCAAACTGACGAGCCACTTTAACCGGCGTGCGGCGCGGCAGGGCGCAAGCTAGCAGGGGCCCGTTAAATGGTCTGAGTCGGGCGGTCGCCGACAACGTGGTTGCCGAGCATCTCTTCAATCTTCAACTTCAAGGCACGGGACTTTTCATCTTTAGGAAACAGTATGCCCACGCCTTGCGTTCGGTTTGATGACGCCTTGGCGGGCGTTACCCAGGCCACTTTGCCGGCCACCGGATAGCGCTGCGAGTCGTCCGGCAGAGAAAGCAAGACGTAAACGTCATCCCCAAGTTTGTACTCGCGTGACGTTGGAATGAAGATGCCACCCTCTGAGAACAGCGGAATATAAGCAGCGTAAAGCGCGGCTTTCTCCTTGATGGCGAGCTGAATGACGCTGGGACGTGGTGTGGTGGAGGTGGTCATGTGCCGTGCTTCAATACCGCGAGTTTAGGGCGTTTTTAGCTTCGTTCACCAGTGCTTCCATCATCAGGCCTGCGTTGTAGGGGTGTTCCATGGTGCGGGTCGCGCGTGCCAGGCTTCTGGACCAGTCACTCAATGAAGTCGCAGTGCCTCGCAGATACCGGGCTGCAGGCTGGTCGGGCAACCCGGTAACCGATGGTGGTTTGGGTAGCAGCTTCGCGTCAAAAAAACGTGGTGCTGCACCCGCCTGGACGGCCATCAAGTCGTGGCACAGCCTGTGCAGTGCGTCGATCACCTGCACCGGACTCCAGTCTTTGAGCAAGCCGGCGTCGCCGCGCTGCATCGCCTTGGGCAGCAGCGCCCAGCTGGCCGGATCCCGGCCCGACGCCATAAATTGAAGGGCGTCATCCGGGCGGGTGCCGGTGGCGCGAAGCAATATCTGGCCATCTTCCTTGGCGACTCCCTGCGACTCAAGCCAGCCGAGTGCTGCCTCAACCGCTGGCCATTGCATGGTGTGACCGAGGCAGCGACTTCGAATGGTTGGCAGAAGTTGATGGGCAGATTCACTTGCCAGCACAAATTTCACGTCTCCCGGCGGTTCCTCAAGTGTCTTCAAAAGGGCGTTGGCCGTCACCGCATTCATTCGCTCTGCGGGGTACACCAGAACGACTTTGCCGCGCCCGCGACTGCTGGTGCGCTGCGAAAACTCAATGGCGTCACGCATGGCGTCAACCCGGATTTCCTTGCTGGCTTTGCGTTTCTTGTCGTCAATGTCGCTTTGCGCCTTCTCGCTCAAGGGCCAAGCCAGGTCCAGCATCACGGTCTCGGGCATCAGCACGCACAGATCGGCATGGGTTCTGACCTCAATCGCATGGCAACTTTCACAGTTGCCGCAGGCGCCCTGCCCGGACGGTCGCTCGCACAGCCAGGCTGCTGCCATCTCAAAGGCCAGCCGGTACTGCCCCAAGCCGGATGGCCCGGACAACAACCACGCATGGCCCCGCTGCGCCAAAAGGACAGTGATCTGATCGGCAATCCAGCCTGGCAATGCGGGTTTTGTCACGGGCGAAGCAAGGGCGGTGTCCGGGCTCATGATGGGCCTCCATTGGCCGCCACCATGATTGCCAACCAGCCGCGCCGAACCATGGCCAGGGTAATCTGTTGCCAAACCCTGTGTTTGGCCTGGCTTGCATCGATGCGCACAAATCGCTGCGGATAGAGAGTAGCGCGGCTTGCATACCCCGCAGCAACTTTCTGGAAAAACGCCAGCGGCTCTGCTTCAAATCGATCCGGAACCCGGGCACCGGCCAAGCGCTCCGCGGCGACCTGCGGGGCTATGTCAAACCAGATGGTCATGTCCGGTTGCCTGACAAATGGCTGAGGCAGTTTCGAGTCAACAGATTCGTATTGCTGAACCCAGTTCTCCAGCACCTGCAAAATCTCGAGGTCAAAACCCCGCCCGCTCCCTTGGTAAGCAAACGTGGCATCCGTGAAACGGTCGCACAACACCACTTCGCCACGGGCAAGCGCCGGTTCAATCAGGTTCTTCAAGTGGTCACGCCGGGCTGCAAAAACGAGCAAGGCTTCAGTCATGGCATCCATTGCGTCATTCAACACAATCGCACGAAGCTTTTCAGCAAGGGGCGTGCCGCCCGGTTCCCGGGTTTGGGTCACCACCCTGCCTTGCGCCTGGAACGACTTGGCCAAGGCTTCAATATGGGTCGACTTGCCTGCCCCGTCAATTCCCTCAAAACTGATGAATATGCCGCTCATGTTGTCATTGCGTTATTGACGCTCGCGCGCCGCAGCTGGTTTGCCACGCTGGTATTTGTTGACTGCGCGGTTGTGCTCATCCAGCGTGGCGCTGAACTGGCTCGTGCCATCACCACGCGCCACAAAATAAAGCGCTTTGGTCTGGGCTGGTTGCACAGCGGCGATCAATGCCGCTTTGCCCGGCATAGCGATGGGGGTGGGCGGCAGGCCCGGACGGGTATAGGTGTTCCACGGTGTATCGGTTTGCAAATCACGTTTACGCAGGTTGCCGTCGAACTTATCGCCCATGCCGTAAATCACAGTTGGGTCGGTTTGCAGCATCATTCCAATTTTGAGCCGGTTGGTAAAAACGCCTGCAATCTGGCTGCGGTCACTGCCACGGCCAGTCTCCTTTTCGACGATGCTGGCGAGGATCAAGACCTGCTCTGGTGATTGAAGCGGCGAATTTAGCAAGCGGGTGCTCCAGGCCGTTTCAAGGTGCTTGTCCATGGCCCGCAGTGCCTGTTTCAGCACGGCCAAATCGCTGGTTCCTTTGGCAAACGAGTAGGTATCCGGGAAAAAGCGGCCTTCCGGGCTGACACCGGGTTTACCCAGCTTTTGCATGATCAGGTCAGCGCCGAGGTCCCGGCTTTCCTGCTTCAGAAGTACTTCTTGCGCCAGCACCTGGCGGAACTGGACAAACGTCAGCCCCTCGGCCAAAGTCACGCTTCGAAGCGCTTCTTCGCCACGCACCAGCTTTTGCAGGATGGTGTGCGCGGTTTGTCCAGGCTCCAATTCGTAACTGCCCGCCTTGATGGCCCGCGACTGCCCGGACAGCCGAAACCACCAATAAAGCAGGCTTGGGTCAACCTTGACGCCGGAATCGGCCACCGACTGGGCCACCGAGCGTGCCGAACCACCCGCCTCGACCGTGAAATCAACAATTTGCGCGCCCTGCATCAAGGGCTTGTTCACCCACCAATAGGCGATGCCACCCAACAACCCAAGTGCCAAAATTAAAATCAGAACAACCCGTAAAAATCGCCGCACAACCCTATCGCCCTCCACAATTGAATCATTGATGATAATTCACCCCATGAACCCTGAAGTAACAACCCAAAACCTGTTGGATGGCGTCGCAAGGCTGACCGAATTGGGTGTGATCCGTGTCGAGGGAAGCGACGCAGCGAGCTTTCTGCAGGGTCAGTTGACGCAGGACTTTGTCCTGCTCAAACCAGGTGAAGCGCGCCTTGCCGCGTTTTGTTCGGCTAAAGGCCGCATGCAGGCAAGTTTTGTCGGTTTCAAACGCCAGGAAAACGAGATGTTGTTGATTTGCAACCAGGTGATATTGCAAACCACTTTGAAGCGCCTTTCCATGTTTGTGATGCGCGCCACGGCCAAATTGACGGATGCCAGCGCGGATTTTTCACTCTATGGTCTGGCTGGCAGCGCGGTTCAATCAGCAGGACTCAGCGCCGTCCTGCCCTGGCAATGCAACCCGATTGGCAACGCCACGGCGATCTCGTTGTACCCAGCCCGTTCAGTGCCTCGGGCGCTTTGGGTGGCTGCAAATGATGCGCCGGCGCCGTTGGGTGAGACCCTTGCAGAAGAGCAATGGCGCTGGGGCGAGGTGCAAAGTGGGGTTGCAACCATCAACGCCAAAACAGTGGATGCTTTCGTGCCCCAAATGTTGAATTACGAATCTGTCGGCGGCGTCAATTTCAAGAAGGGTTGCTACCCAGGACAGGAAGTGGTTGCGCGAAGCCAGTTTCGGGGCACCTTGAAGCGCCGCGCCTATCTGGTCCATGGCGACGAACCCATGGCTGCGGGTGATGCTGTGTTTGGAGTCAACGATGCAGAACAGGCCTGCGGCATGGTTGCCCAATCCGCGCGCTCTCCATTCGGCGGGTATGACGCCATTGCGTCGATGCAGGTGGCAGCGGCTGCGGCCGGTGGCTTGACCCTGCAAGTTGCCGGTGGTGCGGCGCTGGCGTTGCAGCCGCTTCCTTACGAATTGCTCGACGACATCTGATTTCACGAGCCGGGGCAGAAGTCAAAGTTTGTTGCGAACCGCGTCAGGCACCCATTCGCGGACCCTGGGTCGGTAAAGCTCCGGCGCAGCCGCAACGCCGGCCCGAAATGCGTTCAAGGCCTGTTCTTCGGACTTCATTTCCGTCAGATAGATATTGCCAATTCGCAACCAACTGTCAGACGCCAGCGCCGCGGACCCCTTGCTGCGCAGCGTCAGTGCCTGGATGACCAGCGGCCAGTCTTTGGCGCGGGTTCCCATGGATATCGCAACATTCAACAGCTCAGCGTCAAAACTGCCCTGTTTCAGGTATTTTCGGGTCAACTCAAGTGCCTCTGCTTCTTGGCTGCTTTGGATCAACACCACAACTTCCAGGGTACGCACAGCAGGTGCTTCTGCATTGATGGCCTTGGCCTGCGCCAGGTAAGCGATGGCAGCGTCGACGTCTTTCAAATTCATATAGCCCCGCCCTATGTTGCTCAGAACCGCGACGATGAACGGGCGGGACGACACCACCGACTGCCAGATCGGGACGGCGTGCTTCCAGTCGCCCCACGCTGCCAACTGGTCTGCGACCGAGGGCGTGATCTTTCGGTAGTGCGGTGTGATTGCGATCCCTTCATGGACCAAATTCAGCATGCGGGCTTTGGTGCTGTCCCATCGTGCATCTGATGGCGCGCCAGAGGCCGAAATGGACAGCGCCATTTTGACGGCGGTAATGATCTTGTATTC